>DHOX01000054.1:33650-57899 GCA_002409785.1 Prevotella sp. UBA5379
CTCCTTCTACACTTCCACGAAAGAGAACGGGTTGTCCTGACAGTTCTTCGAGGTGCTTTTGATTGATCTGGTCAACGGTGTCCCTGCGAGTAGACAGCGTTATGGACAGTTGGCTATGGTCTTCGTCCAACTTCGCTCCTACGCGTTGGTTAAGGGTATCCAGGTCTTCACTGTTTACCTGTGAGGTGCGGATATGGTCAAGGATATGAATGAACACAGGATCTTTCTGACGGTATACTCTTTTCAGTTCAATGCTTACCAACTGGAATTGCTGGAACACTCTGGCATCAAAGAAATAGCTGGAAGGATAGTAAGGAGATAACAGTTTGCGGTCATCTTCTTTTACGACGGGTTCAAGTTGGTAGATGTCTCCGACAAGAAGCAGTTGTTTCCCTCCGAAGGGTTCCCGCATATTGTGGCAGTATACGCGCAGGACTTTATCTATGAAGTCCATAATGTCAGCCCGCACCATACTGATCTCGTCAATGATGATCAGTTCCAGACTCTTAAGGAGTTGGATCTTTTCAGAATTATATTTTAAGGTCTTCCGGATATTCCGGATGGAATATCTGCAATCATCGGGGAGTAGGGGATAAAAGGGGAGTTTGAAGAAACTATGCATTGTGGAACCTCCGGCATTAATTGCTGCAATGCCAGTAGGAGCCAGGATGACATGTTTTTTCTTTGTCTTTGCTGCGATATAACGCAAGAAGGTTGACTTACCTGTTCCCGCTTTTCCTGTGAGGAAGAGAGACCGGTGCGTAAATTGAATAATCTGGAGTGCTTGCTGCAACTCCAGATTATTGAGATCAATTTTTTCTTCTATGCGTTCTTTAGCTTGTTGAATATTTTTTATTTTATTCTCCTTTCTTTGATGGATCATGGAAGGATCAGAGATTATTCAGATTGACAGGCTCTTCACCTTGATGCCGCTTGCCGCCTTTGCCGTTATTGTTAGGAGCGTTGTTGTTTTCAGGCTGCTCAGTGGCATTTCCGTTAGCCGGTACAACCGGATTTCCATTTTCATCAAATTGAATTTCCTGATCTGCAGATGAGTTGGTACTGTCTGATTTCGTACTTGTCTTCTTTACAGCAGGAGCTTTATAGTAGCTTGCGCAAGTATACATGCTCTTGGTAATATCTTCTTCATCCGGTTTCGGGAATTTAGCATGGTATTTCCTGAAGCGAGGGTCATTCAAGACAGACTTCAGGAAGGTCCCGCATATCGGCAGGGCCGTTCGTGATCCTTGTCCCAAGGCCCCTGACCGGAAGTGGATACATCGGTATTCTCCTCCTACCCATGCGCCGACGACCAGATTAGGAGTGACAGCCTCATACCATGCATCAGAGTGATTGTTCGTCGTTCCTGTCTTCCCTCCAAAACTAGTATCCCTGAATTTATCAATGTAAGCCCGTAGTCTAGAGGAGGTGCCGCCTGGATCCGTGAGCCCGCTCATCAGCATCTGTTGCATCAGATAAGCGCTTTTATAAGGGATGACCTGGTTATCATCAGTGGGTCCCACGTAAACTTCCTTACCCTTATGGTCCAGAATCCTGGTTACGAGAACCGGGTCATGGTGCTTCCCTTCATTAGGGATCACGCTATAGGCATTGGTCAGTTCCAACAGATTGACATCACTTGACCCTAAAGCCAGTGAAGGTTCGTCGTCGAGCGGACTTTTGATACCCATAGCCTGTGCGGTAGCGATAATTCGCTTGATACCCATTTCCTGACCAATTCTGACTGCGATGGAATTGATACTCTGTGCAAAGGCACTCTTCAGCGGAATAGAGTCTCCTGAAAAATGTCCATTCGCGTTGGTGGGCTGCCAGGTAACCTCCATGTGTTTTTTCTTATCATAGACCTGCATGGAGATAAACTCATCCCTGCGCTTGTCACAAGGGGTCAAGCCCTGGTTCATCGCTTCCGTGTAAACGAATAGCTTGAAGGTGGAACCCGGTTGTCTTTCTGCCGTTACTTTATCATATTTCCAGTGGTTAAAATCAATGTCACCTACCCATGCCTTTACATATCCGGTCTGCGGCTCCATGGCTACCATGGCACAATGCATAAAATGAACCATATATCTGATAGAGTCCATGGTGGAAATATTTTTCTCTATTGTTCCCTTTTCATAGTCGAAAAGTTTTACAGGATGAGGTTTATTCAGGTAATAAGTTACAGAGTCCAGGTTGTTATGGTATTTCTGGCAGAGGTATTTATAGACCGGCTGCTTTTCAGCTACCCCCTCGATGAATCCCGGAATGACATGTCCGTTTTCATCGATCCATGGATCATTATTACCCCATTGACTCTTGAAATCCTGCTGGATGCTTTTCATCTGTTTTACGGCAGCGTCCTCTGCATACCTCTGCATACGCGTGTCAATAGTCGTATAGATCTTTAATCCACTTGTATACAGATCGTATCCGTTCTCTTCACACCAGTTTTTCAGGTATTGGGCTACAGCCTCCCGGAAATACTTCGCCTGGCCGTCATAGTTCTCTTCTACCTTGAAGTTCAGTTTGATAGGTATCCTGGAGATTGAATCGAAAGCGGTCTTGCTCAGATCACCATATTCTACCATATTTGCAAGTACGGTATTACGGCGGGCAATACTGTTTTTAGGATTTGTACGGGGGTTATAGTAAGACGTGGCTTTCAGCATTCCTACAAGCAGGGCAGCCTGTTCTGTCGTAAGATCCTTAGGTGTTGTATTGAAGTAGGTCTTCGCAGCCGTTTTGATGCCATACGCATTGGAACCGAAGTCTACGGTGTTGGCATACATGGTCAAGATCTCTTTCTTGCTGTACACGGTTTCCAATTTTGTAGCAATAATCCATTCCTTGCTTTTGACCACGAGGATCCTGAGTCCCGGGATGAGACCTACCAGTCCGGTGGAGTATTGGGAGCGGACGCGGAACATATTCTTTGCCAGTTGCTGAGTGATCGTTGAGGCACCACGGCTGTCATGATGAAAGATGGCATCTTTCATAGCCGAGAAAACACCGATGGGGTCAATACCGAAATGATGGTAGAACCGCACATCCTCAGTATCGATCAATCCTCTGAAAAAAGCAGGATTGATCTCGTTGTATTTAACAGGTGTACGGTTTTGATTGAAATATTTTCCGATCAGCACACCATCCGCACTATAAATTTCCGAAGCCTCGTTGACCGGAGGGTTCATGATGCCGGACAGATAACCCGGTGATTTGCCAAAAAGCCAAAGAAAGTTGATGTCAACGGCCCCTAAATAGAGGAAGAAGACGATAATGCAGGAAGCGATGACGATGCCCGTCTTGGTATACCATCGCCTTCCCTTATAGAGTCCCTTGTACCACGGCCAGAAGGTACGTATCTTCTGCCAAGTCCAGTTGATCAATTTGCCTATTTTCTTCATAATTTATTGCCTGTTTTGTTTGCTTTTTGAGTAATTTATGATTGCAAATGTACCTATTTATTTGTTAAAGCCATGCTCTCGTCTATATAATTTATGATTTCTTTAATGTTATCGGGATTCATCCAATGAATTTGCTGGTCGTGCTTGAACCAGGTGAGTTGTTTCCGCATATACCGACGCGTATTTGATTGAATTCTCCGGACAGCCTCTTTCAGATCTATGGCTCCGTCAAAATAGTCGAAGAGCTCTTTATATCCTACAGTGTTCAAGGCTGTCAGTCCCCTTTGAGGATAGACCCTTCTGGCTTCCTGTTCCAGTCCCGTATCCATCATTTCAAGAACACGGCCGTTGATTCGTTCATAGAGCAGGTTCCTGTCGCGGTTCAGTCCTATTTTAAGTATATGAAAAGGGCGCACTTTGGGTGTATGATGGCGGAATGAGGTGTAGGTACGCCCCGTCATCCTGCAGATCTCCAAGGCATGAATGACGCGTCGTGGATTTTTTCTATCCACGATGGCCCAGTGTTCAGGGTCACGATGGCGTAATTCTTCCACAAGTGCAGGCAGGCCTTCCGTGCTCAATCGTTGCATCATCAGGGCACGTGTGGCAGGGTCAACGGTAGGAATATCGTCAATGCCCTTACAGACCGCATCTATATAAAGCATAGATCCTCCGGTAAGTAAGGCGACATCCCCTTGTTTGAAAAGATCGTTCAGAAGAGCCATCACGTCTTGTTCGTACATGGATGCCGAATAGTATTCTTTGATATGGTGATTTCCTACGAAATAGTGTTTGACACGGTGTTGTTGCTCAATGGTAGGTGCGGCTGTACCTATCGGCAGTTCCTTGAAAATTTGTCTGCTGTCGGCATTGATAATCGGGATATGAAGATGAGAGGCTATATCCAGGCATAATTCAGTCTTTCCTACCCCTGTCGGCCCTAAGATGACAATTAAAGTTTTTGCCATATCGTAGCGGGTGATGATTTTAAGGCATTGAAAAGGAGAATGAGTTCCTGAACGTTGACATTCCAGATCTCATTCTCCTTTTCTTATCTTTTGCTGGAATTACTTGATAATTCCACGTTTTGAATTCTGGACGAAATCAATGATATACTGTATCTCCGGTGTGATCTGGAGATTTTCGTGAATCTTTTGGATCCCCTCTTTGCGAGTGGGACTTAAGTAAATATAGCGATAAGCGTTGTGTATCAGTTCGATCAGTTCATTGCTGAACCCATGGCGGCGAAGTCCCACCAGATTGATGCCTGCATACCGGATCGGCTCTTTTCCTGCGATGATATAGGGGGGGACATCCTGGGAGAAACGGCTCCCTCCCTGGATCATGACGTATGAGCCGATATGACAGAACTGATGGCAGAGCACTTCGGCGCTGATGATGGCATTGTCATCACAGTGTACTTCTCCACCAAATTTAGTAGAATTTCCGATAATCAGGTTACTTCCGAAAAAACAATCATGTGCGATATGCATATTCTCCATAAGCAAGTTATGGTCACCCACTTTCGTCATTCCTTTTGATGCTGTTCCCCTTGAAATGGTTACATTCTCCCTAACGCTATTACCGTCACCTAGAAAACAGAGGGTTGGTTCACCTTTATACTTGAGATCCTGCGGCTTTGTGGAGATACTCGTACCCGGGAAAAACTCATTGCCGTTCCCAATACGGGCACCATCATTAATGGTGACACTATTCCTCAGAATATTTCCATCTCCGATAACTGTATTCCGATCGATATAGCAGAAAGGGCCGATCGTGTTGTCTTCGCCTATTTTCGCTTCCGGATCAATATAAGCTAACGGACTGATATTATTTGACATTATCTATTTATTTATTCTTTACGATTTGTGCAGTGAAAGTTGCTTCTGAGACAACACGGTCACCGACAAACATATATCCTTTCATGGAGCTTATACCATGACGGACAGGATAAAGAAGTTCTACACGGAAAAGGAGGGTATCTCCCGGTACTACCTTTTGTCGGAATTTTACGTCATCGATTTTTACAAAATAAGTGGACCAGCATTCTGGATCCTTGAGTTGATTGAGCACCAGCAAACCACCGCATTGTGCCATGGCTTCAATCTGAAGGACACCTGGCATGACCGGTTCTTTGGGGAAATGGCCCTGGAAGAACGGTTCGTTGGCGGTTACGTTTTTGATTCCGATAATGCTTGTGGGGCCCATATCAATAATCTTGTCCACTAATTGCATGGGATAGCGGTGTGGAAGCAGTTGGCGGATCCGTACATTGTCCATGACCGGTGCCTCGTTTGGATTATAGATAGGTGCTTGTATTTCATGCCTGTGAATTTCCCTGCGCATCAGCCGGGCAAACTTGTTGTTGATCGTGTGTCCGGGACGTGTAGCTATGATACGTCCTTTGATCGGCTTTCCGATCAATGCCATATCGCCGATAATGTCAAGTAATTTATGACGGGTACATTCATTTTCCCATAACAAGGGTTTGTGCTGTATATAGCCGATCTTGTTCGCATCAATATGTGGCACTTTCAGAACATCTGCGAGTTTATCGAGTTTTTCCTGAGATTCTTTTTCTTCATAGATGACGATGGCATTGTCAAGGTCACCTCCCTTAATCAGGTTTGCTTCCAGCAAGGGAACGATATCCCGGACGAATACAAAGGTGCGTGCAGGGGCTATTTCTGCTGGGAAATCCTGGACATTGTCCAGTGTAGCAAACTGGCTGTTGATAAATTTGCTCTGAAAGGAGCACATCGCCGTAATACTGAACTGATTATCGGGGAGAATGGTGACCACTGAACCACTTTCTTCATCCTTTACTTCTATCTTTTTACGGATAATATAGAAATCTTTCTCTGCATTTTGATCGACAATACCTACTTTCTGTATTTTTTCTACATACATAGCAGCGGAACCATCAAGAATAGGAAATTCCGGTCCGTTAACTTGTATCAGACAGTTGTCTATGCCTAAGGCATAGAGGGCAGCCATGCCATGTTCTATTGTGCCTATGCGTATATCGCCTTCACCTAACACTGTACCTCTTTGAGTCTCAACAACGTTATCGGCAATGGCATCTATAATAGGATGATCTTTAAGATCAATGCGCTGGATTTTATACCCGCTGTTTTCAGGAGCAGGATTGAAAGTTACAGTGAGATTCAGTCCTGTGTGAAGGCCTTTACCAAAAAGGGAGAAACTTCCTTTTAGTGTTTTTTGTTTGGACATACTATTTTCTATTTTACCTCTTTAAGGAATAAGCGAAAGTTTTATACCTTCGCTTTTTTTAGTTGATCTACTTCTTTCCGAAGTTCTTTGATCTGCTGATAGAGTTCTGGTAATTCCTGAAGGATCGCCTGAACCCTGAAGTAACGGAACGGCTGCATGGGCAAACTCCCCATCATTTCCTGGCCATCTTTCAAATTACCGGGGATACCGCTTTGTGCGCCTACCTTGACCTGATTGCCAATCTTGATATGCCCCGTGATTCCTGCTTGTCCTCCGAACATGCACCATTTTCCTACTTTTGTAGACCCTGCAATACCTACCTGGGCAGACATTACGGTATTGGCGCCAATATCATCATTATGGGCAATCTGGATCAGATTGTCCAGTTTGACGCCCTTCCGGATATAGGTGCTCCCCATCGTTGAGCGGTCAACGCATGTGTTTGCACCGATTTCGACGTCGTCTTCTATGGTCACAATACCTATTTGCGGAATTTTATCATAACAGTCCATTTTCGGATTCGGAGCAAATCCGAAACCGTCTGCTCCTATTACCGATCCGGCATGAAGAGTGACACGATTACCGAGTTTACAACCCTGGTAAATGGTTACGTTTGGATAAATTTTGCAGTCTTTCCCTATTTGGACTCCATCTCCAACATAAGCATGGGGGTAAACCTCGCAGCCATCCCCGATGACAGCTCCTTCACCGACGAAAGCAAAGGCTCCAATATATACCTCTTTCCCGATTTTTGCCTTAGGAGAGATAAAGGCCAGGGAGTCAACACCTTTCTTCTCGGGAATCGAGGACTGGTAAAGTTGTAATAATTTTGCCACACAATCACGGGCATTGTTTACCCATATTATGGTCAGGTTTCCAGGGGCTTTTTGACTTAATTTGATTTGGTCGTCAATAAGTACGATGGAGGATTGAGTATGATAGAGATAATTAATATATTTTGGATTAGCCAAGAAAGAAATGGCTTTTGGAATGCCCTCTTCGATTTTAGCGAACGTATTTACAGTAACGTTTTCGTCACCTTCAATACGGCCTTGAATAAAAGTGGCAATTTGTTTTGCAGTAAATTCCATTTTGGCAATGAGATTGATTTATTGTTGCAAAGGTAGAAAAATTAATTCATAATCGTTGATAACATAAGTAATATTTGCGAATTTTTTTGGAAAGCAAGGCAATATTCAGTAAATCAGATGCTTCTGCAATATCTCTGCAAGTCCCGTCTTTATAGAGAATTGTGATCTTGTCATCATTCACATCATACATATCTTTTTGGATGGCATTGACGCTGAGCAGATAGCTTGCATCTGTAAAGCTGACCGAGGCCTTCCTGGCGATATGTGTCTGGATAGAATGAATTTCTTCCAAGGAAATAGGCTGCTCCCGTATTTCTACTTTGAAGATGTTACGGTCAATAAGATCGGTGGCGAGCATGGCGAGTATTTTGTCTTGACTTTGCATCCATACTTTCACGCTGCTCCAGATGTCTGTGTCGTCCAATAATTCATACATTTCCAGTGCTTCCGGGTCTGTGAGAAATACTTTCCGGTCAACATGACGACTGAGAAAATATTTGAGTTGGGGTGGGGCAAAGAGGTCTTCACCTTCCCTCGTCAGGTATTTGGCCCTTTTCAATAAATTGACCAGTACTTTCTCACAGGCTACGGCGGTCTTGTGGAGGTAGACCTGCCAGTACATCAAGCGTCTGGAGGTGAGGAAGTTCTCTATGGAATAGATGCCTTTTGATTCGATAACCAAATGGTCATCAATAACGTTCAGCATCTTGATGATCCTTGCCGAGTTGATGCTCCCTTCGGTTACTCCCGTGAAAAAACTGTCACGGCGGAGGTAATCCAGACGGTCCATGTCCAACTGGCTGCTGATCAACTGGTGGAGGAAATGCTTGGGGTATTGATCTTTAAAGATATTGAGAGCAAGATTCAGTTCCCCATTCATTTCCGCGTTGATCTGCTCCATCATCATGAGGGAAATCTCTTCATGGGTGATCCCATGGATGAGTGTTCCTTCCAGGACGTGAGAAAACGGGCCATGGCCAATATCATGCAGGAGGATAGCTGCCTCAACCGCTTCGGCTTCACTGTCAAAGATGAAGACACCCTTCTGCTGCAGGGAAAGGACGGCTTCGCTCATCAGATAGAAGGCCCCGATAGAATGCTGGAACCGGGTGTGTTGTGCGCCGGGATAGACCTCACTGGCCAGACCTAATTGTTTGATGCGGGTCAGGCGTTGGACCAGAGGATGGCTGACAATATTATAGAGTAATCCTTTAGGGATTTTGATAAATCCGAAGACAGGATCATTGATGATTTTACTATCGTTCAAAAGATAAATGCTTTTTCTGTGTTCACAGGCCGATTTTCTGCAGTTCCATGGCCATCTGCTGTTGCAGCATCCGGGCTTTCTTTGATGCCATAGTGTCAAAGTCCGTTCCATGACCGGCATAAATGATTCCACGGGAAGAATTGACGATGAGTCCACAGTCTGCGATCATACCATAGCGACAAACCTCCTGAAGGTCTCCTCCCTGTGCCCCAATGCCTGGAACCAGCAGAAAATTTTCCGGTGCACATTTACGAATATCGCTGAACATCTTTCCCTGAGTGGCACCCACGACATACATCATGTTGTCCGGTGTCCCCCAGTTCTGGCTCTTGCGGATGACTTTTTCGAAGAGTCTTTCTCCCTTCCTGTCTTCTGTCAGTTGAAAGTCCTGACTGCCCGGATTACTGGTCAGCGCCAGGAGAATCACCCATTTTCCTGGATAAGTCAGAAAAGGCTTTATGCTGTCTTCGCCCATATAAGGAGCGACGGTCAGGGCATCTACATGATCATATTCAAAGAAAGTACGTGCATACATGGCAGAAGTATTGCCAATATCTCCGCGTTTTGCATCGGCAATGACAAGATGATGGGGGTAGTTTTTTTTCAGGTATTCTATGGTCTTTAGAAAGGCCTTCATACCTGTGAGTCCCATGCTCTCATAGAAAGCCATATTAGGTTTATAGGCTATGCAGTAAGGGGCTGTAGCGTCAATAATGGACTTATTGAATGTGAATACCGGGTCATCTTCTCCCCTAAGGCTCTCCGGTATTTTCTGAATATCGGTATCCAGTCCGATACATAGAAAACTCCTTTTTTGTCGGATCTGGTCTACCAGTTGTTGTCTGTTCATCTACGATTTATCTTTTTAGTGGTGTTTACAGTTCACTTTCCTTTAATTTCTCTGCATTTTCAGCTACGGTCAGGTGGTCAATCATGTCCTGGATGTTCCCATTCATAAATCCTTGCAGGTCATGTGTGGTGTAACCGATACGGTGATCAGTCACACGACCCTGGGGAAAATTATAAGTCCGAATCTTGGCGCTGCGGTCACCGGTGGAGACCAGGGATTTGCGCCTGCTCGCAATATCATTGACATATTTAGTATGTTCACGGTCATAAATGAACGTACGTAGCCGGGCAAGGGCCCTTTCCTTATTTTTAGGTTGATCCCGCGTTTCAGTACTTTCGATCAGTATTTCTTCCTCTTCTCCCGTATTCGGATTCTTCCAGGGATAGCGGAGGCGGACCCCCGATTCCACCTTGTTCACATTCTGTCCACCGGCACCGCTTGACCGGAAGGTATCCCATTTGATGCTTCCTTCGTTGATGTGCACTTCGAATTTGTCGGCCTCTGGCAATACGGCTACGGTGGCCGCAGAGGTATGCATACGCCCCTGTGTCTCTGTGGCGGGTACACGCTGGACACGGTGGACGCCACTCTCGTATTTCAGGGTGCCATAGACATTGTCACCACTGACAGAAAAAACAATTTCTTTGTATCCGCCGACGGTACCGGGAGAGAAATTCATAATACTGACTTTCCAGCCCCGCTTGTCACAGTATTTCTTGTACATGTTGAAGAGGTCACCGGCAAAGAGCGCAGCTTCATCACCACCCGTGCCTGCACGGATTTCCATTTGAACGTTTTTACTGTCTTCGGGGTCCTTGGGAACGAGATCCAACTTTATTTCTTCTTCGAGTTTAGGCTGGAGCTCTTCGTTAGTTTGCAATTCAGCCCTGGCCATCTCTTTCATTTCCGGATCATCCTCATTTGCCAGGAGATCCTTTGCTTCCTGGATTGCATCAAGGCAGGCTATATATTTCTTGCGTGCCTGCATGATCTCTTCCAACTCCTTGTATTCTTTGGACAGTTTGATATAGCGGGTCTGGTCAGCGATAACTGAGGGATCTGTGATGAGCGTACTGATTTCTTTAAATCGGTTGCCTAATCCTTCAAGTTTTTCAAGTATACTGTTTCTTTCAGCCATTATGCTTCTTTATTTCTTAAACTTAATTATCGGCATGAACCGAGAACTTATAGATTTGTCTTTTCTGTAATCGGATAGGGAGGGGAACAGAGGGTCTTAGTAATGGAATTCTCCAAATTCTGACTGAATGGTCAGACTGCGCGGTCCCCTTTCGATATGACCGATCGTTTGGGCATTTATGTGGAAAGACCTGCTGATAGCAATGACCTTTTCTGCGATCTCCGGGCGTACATAGATCTCCATCCGGTGTCCCATATTGAATACCTGATACATCTCCTTCCAGTCAGTGCCACTGCATTCCTGTATCATTTTAAACAAGGGGGGCACCGGGAAGAGATGGTCTTTGATCACCTTGCAGTCTTCGCTTACGAAGTGGAGGACCTTCGTCTGGGCTCCACCAGTGCAGTGGACCATGCCGTGAATTTCGGGGCGGAGCTCTTCAAGGAGTTTCTTGATGACAGGTGCATAGGTGCGGGTAGGTGACAGAACCAGTTTACCTGCATCTACCGGGACCCCGTCAACCGGATCCGTCAGTTTGTATCTGCCACTGTATACCAGTTCTTCAGGCATGGCATGATCATAGCTTTCCGGATATTTCCCGGCAAGATATTTAGCAAATACGTCGTGACGGGCGCTGGTCAGGCCATTACTGCCCATTCCCCCGTTATAGTCTTTTTCGTATGTGGCCGTGCCGGTGGAACTTAATCCTACAATTACATCCCCCGGTCGAATATGAGCATTGTCAATGACATCCTTACGCTTCATTCGGCAGGTGACGGTGGAGTCTACAATAATGGTTCGTACCAGGTCCCCTACGTCGGCTGTTTCGCCTCCTGTGGGCCAGATGCCGATGCCCATTTTCCTCATCTCCGACAGGATTTCATCTGTTCCGTTAATAATTGTAGAGATCACTTCACCGGGAATAAGCATTTTATTCCTTCCTATGGTGCTGGATACCAGAATGTTGTCTACTGCTCCCACGCAGAGCAGATCATCTGTATTCATGACAATCGCATCCTGGGCAATGCCCTTCCAGACGTTTAAATCACCGGTTTCTTTCCAGTACAGGTAAGCTAAAGACGATTTTGTACCTGCTCCATCAGCGTGCATAATGTTACAGTAATCAGGGTCACCTCCTAAAATGTCTGGTATGATCTTGCAAAAAGCATGAGGGAAAACGCCCTTGTCAATATTCTTGATAGCCTTATGCACATCTTCTTTTGCAGCGGAAACGCCGCGCATCATATAACGGTCCTTCGTCATCTTGTTATTGAATAATTCTTTATTTTGATGAATGTTTATCTTTAAACTTTTGTCTTTTAGACAGTCAATTATTCTTTGCCATTCCAGAATTCCCAACTTGCAAAGGCTTGCAAGAGCAGCATTTCCAGTCCGTTTTTGACATTTGCGCCTTGAGCTTTCCCTCGTTTCATAAACAATGTTTCATCTGGGTTATAGATGAGATCATAGAGCAGATTACGGGTAGTCATGGCCTTATACGGGAGTTGAGGACATTCATCCACATGAGGATACATTCCCACGGGGGTACAGTTGACAATCACATTGTATTCCTGAACCATTTCCGGAGTGATCTGCTCATACTGGATTGTACCCGGGCGTTGGAAACGGGATACGAATATGTTTTCCAATCCTAAAGATTTCAACCCGTAGTTGATGGCCTTTGATGCCCCTCCGGTACCGAGGATCAAGGCTTTCTTATGAAATTTCTCCAGCAGGGGCTCGATACTTTTGGTGAAACCGATCACGTCACTGTTAAATCCTTTTAGCGTGACATGACTGCCTTTGTGTTCAACTTTCACGACATTTACAGCGCCGATGGCCCGGGCCTCTGGACTGATATAATCTAAGTAACTGATTACCTTTTCCTTATAGGGAATTGTCACATTGAACCCTTTCAGTTCCGGGTTGGAATCAACAATCTCCGGTAGGTCTCCAATATCGGGGATTTCAAAATTGATGTATTGGGCATCAATATTCTCATTGTGAAATTTCTCATTGAAATAGTTCTTTGAGAAAGAGTGCCCTAAAGGGTATCCGATTAGTCCATACTTATCCATAAGCCTTATTCCTTATTTTAAATATCGTGAATAGATGCTTGATCTGTCTTCATTTCTTGGCAAAATAGAGTGTGCAAATTCCAAAAGTAAGTCGTTTGAAACCGGTTTCGGAAAACCCTGCTTTTTTTAATATATTCATCATGGTCTCTCCCTGGGGGAAGGCCTCTATGGTTCTGGTGAGATAATGATAAGCGCCGGAATCCTTGGAAATGAGTTTGCCATATACGGGCAGAAAAGTATGCGAATAGATTCTGAAGAGTTGGTGCATCGGGAATTTTACAGGTTCAGTGAGTTCTACAATGCTCAGATGACCTCCCCTTTTCAGTACCCGGCACATTTCGCTTAATCCTCGGTCAAGGTTCTGGAAATTGCGGATTCCAAATGCTGCTGTGACCGCATCGAAGGTACAATCCTCGAAAGAAAGATTCATGCAGTCTTCTTTCTTGAAAGAAATAATGTCTTCCAGATGTTCTTGATCTACCTTCTTTCGTCCGATCTGCATCATTCCTTCAGAAATATCCGATCCGATGAGGACCCGGGGATGGAGTATCTTGGCTGCAAGAACAGCAAAGTCGCCCGTTCCTGTTGCAACATCCAGGATCTTTTCCGGAGAATAGGGGATCAGTTTCTGAATAGCCTTTCTCCGCCATCTCCTGTCAATTTTCCAGGACAGTCGGTGATTGAGGGTATCGTAAGTAGGAGCAATCCGGTCAAACATCTCCTCTACGAGTTGTCCCTTTTCTCCCTTTTTCCCGTACGGCTTTATTTTTTCCTGCTGATACATGTTTCTTGAAAGGTTACAAAAACCCGGGGCGCAAAAGAGAGCACTCCGGGTCTGTGATCATGACTATTTGCGTGAAGCCAGATAAGACTTTACATTCTTTTCTATACGCATTGCGATGTTTCCTTCTTCAGCAGCTTTATCAAATTTTTCTCCGATGATATGCTCATAGAGTTCGATATAGCGATCGCTGACCTTTTCTGCGAATTCGTCGGTCAGTTCAGGCATTTTCTGACCTGGCTGGTTCATGAAATCATGTTCGATAAGCCATTGGCGGACAAACTCCTTAGAAAGTTGTTTTTGTGGTTCTCCCTTTTCGAATTTCTCCTGATAGCCATCGGCGTAGAAATAGCGGCTGGAATCAGGGGTATGAATTTCATCAATCAGATAGCACTGTCCGTCGCGTTTGCCAAATTCATATTTGGTATCTACGAGGATCAATCCACGTTGAGCAGCGATCTCCTGGCCGCGATTGAAAAGTTTTCTGGTCCAGTCTTCGAGGATAGCGTAGTCCTCTGCCGGAATGATGCCTTGCCGGATGATCTCCTCTTTCGAAATATTCAGATCATGGCCTGTTGCAGCCTTTGTCGTCGGAGTGATGATTGGCTCAGGAAAGCGCTGGTTCTCTCTCATCCCGTCGGGGAGTTTTACGCCGCAAAGGTCACGACATCCTTCTTTATAAGCACGCCATGCACTTCCTGTGAGGATACTGCGGATAATCATTTCTACCGGGAATCCTTTACAGTTCAGTCCTACCGTCACCATCGGATCAGGAGTGGCAAGTTTCCAGTTCGGGCAGATGTCCTTTGTGAGGTCCAGGAACCGGGCTGCGATCTGGTTTAAGACTTGTCCTTTGTAAGGGATGCCCTTTGGCAGGACAACGTCAAAAGCTGAGATTCTGTCCGTAGCGACCATTACGATCAAGTCGTCATTGATGTTGTACACGTCACGTACTTTTCCGTGGTAAACACTTTTTTGTCCATCGAAATGGAAATCAGTTCTGGTTAAAGCTTTCATTATATATAAGTTTAAACTAACAACCGTATAAAGCTCTCCTGTCCATGCTTTGGGAATCCCGCTTCCTGAATATTAGTTTTTTGTCTTGATGTCCGAGTCAAAATAAGGGATTCGGCATTCCTCTTTCCGCGCTTTCTTTATTTCTTCCATTTTCTGGTCATAAGCTGCGTAAGCATTGACAATCCGGGTGACCAATTTGTGCCTGACGATGTCCCTTTGCCCTAACTGGACGACAGAAATACCTTCTATACCACGGAGAATCCTCAAGGCCTCTATCAGGCCACTTCGCTGTTCTCTCGGAAGGTCTATCTGAGTAAGGTCACCTGTTATGATCATTTTTGTATCCCATCCCATCCTCGTGAGGAACATACGGATTTGCTGAGGAGTGGTGTTCTGCGCTTCATCCAGGATGACAATAGCATCACTGAGCGTCCTCCCTCGCATGAAAGCCAAAGGAGCAATCTGTATGATATGCTTATCCAGCATGTCCTGGAGTTTGGCTGCGGGAATCATGTCCTCTAAGGCATCATAGAGCGGTTGCAGGTAAGGATCGATCTTGTCCTTCATGTCTCCCGGGAGAAATCCGAGTTTTTCACCTGCCTCGACGGCAGGACGGCTGAGGATGATCCTTTTTGCCGTTTTTTCTTTCAGAGCCTTGACCGCCAGAGCAACGCTCAGATAAGTTTTCCCTGTACCCGCAGGCCCTACAGCGAAGATCATGTCATCCCTGCCGAAGGCATCAATTAATTTCTGTTGATTCTCACTTCTGCTCTTGATGGGCTTTCCTGAAATGTTATATAGGAGTACACCTTGAATAAGGTCTTCCTTGGTCTTGTGACCCTTGACGATGTCTAAAATATCTTCGTCTTTGATGGTATTATACTTGAGAACATGCTTGCGCATGGTCTCTATATCCTTTTCGGCTTTTGACAGATCATCCTCATCTCCAAGAATACGTATGACATTATCTCTTGCCATGATATGTAATTTGGGAAAGAGTGATTTGAACATCTGAAGATGACAATTGTTGATCCCATAGAAAATTACGGGATCAATATCTTCTAAAATGATATGCTTCTCTATCAATGTTTTTATTTAACGGTTTTTGCCTTATAATAACACTGCAAAGTTACAAAAAAATAGTGAAACGCCTCTTTTATATCTCTTCTTTTTTGTACTTTTGCGATTAAATTATTCGAGAGATGAAGATGGAGATTTCAAAAAAGAAATATACGAGAGTTTTTATGTCTGTCGTCTTATTTTTGTTTTTAGTAAGATTGATCTTTCCGGGGGTCATGCGATCCAGCCAGCATCAACGGAGTAATGATTCTATCGCACGGGATTCGCAGGCCTTTGCCCGTTCCCTTTCTTCCGATCAGAAAGAAGGAAATTCGTGTATACCTGTTGATTCGGCTGCTTTCACGATGTTCTTTAATCCGGACGGGTCCTTGGCAAAGCATCGTATCATCAGCGTTCCTGATTTCCAGAATACTTTCGCGGATGAGAATGATACCCAACTTGTCTCTGCCAGTAGATGGGGGGTGAAACCGGTCGAAAATCGCAAGACAGCCATGAAAGAAAAGGGCAAACTTGTATATGTAGGAAGCAATCCGTATTTTTATATTGAACCTCTCCATTCCAGCATTCCGTATCTGGTGCCCCGGGCTGCTATTCTTCTGCAGGATATCGGACGGAGCTATTATGACAGTTTACAACTGAAGGGCATCCCTTTGCATCAGATTATCGTGACGAGCGTGATGAGAAGTAAGGAGGATGTCCAGAATCTGAGAAGTCATAATGGGAATGCCACGGAGCATTCATGCCACATGTATGGTACAACCTTTGATGTCAGCTATAATCGTTATCGGACAGTTGAAGCCCCTGGCGAAAATCGCCGTAAGGTGAGGAATGATACTTTAAAGTGGGTGCTCAGTGAAGTGCTCAACGATATGCACAAGCATAACCGTTGTTTTATCAAGTATGAGATCAACCAGGGATGTTTTCATATTACGGTGAGATAAACACCGTATGGACAGTTCTGCATGTTGGAAGAATATAGTATAAGGCCCGAAACGTAATTGTCTCGGGCCTTATTTATAAGCGGGAGAGACAGTGATGTCCTGTTCCCCCAAAGTTTATGATAGATCAATAAGCAAAGAGGGGATATTTTGTCATCGTATTATTGACTTTCTCACGGACCCTTGAAATGACCTGGTCATTTTCCGGATCTTTCAAGACTTCATCAATCAGGTCTGCAATGAGATGCATCATGTCCTCTTTGGCACCACGTGTGGTCATGGCTGCTGTTCCCAGCCGGATGCCAGAGGTCTGGAAAGGACTCCGTGTGTCAAAGGGAACCATGTTCTTGTTTACGGTAATGTCTGCTGCTACAAGAGCATTCTCAGCTACTTTTCCGGTAAGATCCGGATATTTAGAGCGGAAATCGATAAGCATTGAATGGTTGTCCGTGCCGCCACTGACGACATCGAAACCGTGCTGCATCATGTCATCAGCCAGTACGGAAGCATTTTTCTTCACTTGTGAAGCATAGTCTTTCCATGAAGGCTGGAGGTTCTCGTTGAATCCTACTGCCTTAGCAGCGATCACGTGCTCCAGGGGGCCACCTTGTTCACCAGGGAATACGGCAGAATTGAGAAGAGCAGACATTTTCTTAACAACTCCCTTTTTGGTAGTCTTCCCCCAAGGATTATCAAAGTCTTTTCCCATTAAGATGACTCCGCCGCGAGGACCGCGAAGGGTCTTGTGTGTGGTGGTCGTTACAATATCTGCATATTGAACGGGATTCTTCAATAATCCGGCTGCGATCAGTCCGGCCGGATGAGCCATATCAACCATGAAGATAGCACCTACCTCGTCACATATCTTACGCATCCGTGCATAGTCCCATTCACGACTATATGCAGAACCACCCCCAATGATCAGTTTTGGTTTATATTTCAAGGCCAGCTTTTCCATCTCATCATAGTTGACCCTGCCCGTTTCCTGACTCAGGTTGTATCCGATATGGTGATAGAGTATCCCGGAAGTGTTGACTTCGCTGCCGTGAGACAAATGACCACCCTGTGAGAGATTCAGTCCCATAAAAGTGTCACCGGGATTCAGACAGGCAAGAAGTACGGCTGCATTAGCTTGTGAACCGGAGTGAGGCTGGACATTGGCGAACTCTGCACCAAAGACTTTCTTGACTCGTTCACGTGCCAGGTTTTCTACCTGGTCTACCACCTGACAGCCACCGTAGTAACGATGTCCCGGCAGTCCTTCGGCATACTTGTTCGTCAGGCAGGAGCCCATGGCATTCATCACTTCGTCACTGACAAAGTTCTCTGAAGCTATCAGTTCCATTCCCTTGAGCTGGCGCTGATGCTCTTTTTCAATTAGGTCAAAAATCTCTTGATCCCTTTCCATTGTGTACAGTGTTATTTTAAAATTAAAAATCTTTTTGCCTAAATGCAATTTGCAAATTTAGGTAATCCTTCTTACTTATCCAAACTTTAAAGTGACTTTTTGTAACTTTCTGCAATTACCAATGTCCTTTTTATTGGAGTTTCACTTTGTCTATTTCCTGTTCCTTGTCACAATAATGACATTTCACGATGCCCTTGCTTTTATCCACGACGTTGAATACAGTTTCCATAGGTTCATTATTGGTAATACACTTGGGATTATTACATTTGATGATCCCTCTTAGGACATCTGGTAATTCCACGGTCCTCTTTTCCACTACTTCGTAGTCCTTGATCGTATTGACGACAGCATTAGGGGTCAAGACGGCAAGACGGTTGATTTCATCGTCAGACAGAAATTTGCCCGAAACTTTAACAATCCCTTTTTTCCCTAATTTCTTGGAAGGAAGATTATATCCGATGGTCACTGGAGAGCTGAAATCCTGAAGTTTCAGTAGATTGACGACCTGGAAGGTCTTATCAGCCGGAATATGGTCGATTACCGTACCGTTTTCAATGGCGGCTACTAACATTTCCTTTTTTGCCATGACTTTTTTGTTTAGCGTTGAATATTAATATTTACTTTCTATAATAGTGTCATCATTCTTGATATCGTCAAGGGATATTCCCAGGCAATAACAGAAAATGGCTTCCCTGGCATAGAGTCCGTTTTTGGCTTGCTGGATATAGTAAGCATGAGGATTGGTGTCTACATCATAAGCGATCTCATTGATTCTCGGCAATGGATGCATCACTTTCATGTTTGGTTTTGCACCTTTGAGCATGTCATTGGTCAGGCGGTATATGTTCTTTACCTTTTCGTATTCCATCAGATCGCTGAAGCGCTCCTTTTGGACTCGTGTCATATAAAGAATGTCAGCATCCGCAATCACTTTTTCATTAAAAGCCGTGTGTTCCTGAAATTGGATGCCGTGTTCCTTGCAGTATATCTTATACTCTTCAGGCATGGCAAGTTCCTTAGGGGCTATGAAGTGGAAGGTCGGATTAAAATGTCTCATGGCCATGATCAGTGAGTGTACGGTTCGTCCATACCTTAAGTCACCTACGAGATAGATGTTCAGATTTTTTAAGGTCCCCTGGGTCTTGTGGATCGAATAAAGGTCCAGCAGACATTGTGATGGGTGCATGTGGGCTCCATCGCCTGCATTGATGATCGGCACTGGTGCTACTTCACTCGCATATTGCGCAGCTCCTTCGATGTAATGCCGCATGGCAATGGCATCAACATAATTGCTGACCATCAGGATCGTATCTTTCAAAGTTTCACCCTTTGTCGTACTGGAGGTCTTGGCATCAGAGAAACCGATGACCCGTGCTCCTAATCGGTTAGCTGCGGTCTGGAAACTTAATTGTGTACGCGTGGAAGGTTCGAAGAATAAGGTGGCAATAACTTTTCCCTTAAGGATTTCCCTGTTGGGATGCTTCTCAAATTCATGTGCCATCTGAAGAAGGTATAATATCTTCTCTTTTGACAGATCGGCAATTGTTACGAAATTATGTTTTTCCATTATATCAAAAACATTTGGAATAAAAATATAAGAATAATCTGACGATGAGGCTTTCTTTTATTAGTGTCAGCATCGAAAGCCATAGGTTTAAAAAGAGAAAATTTATTATACCTCTTGTCAATCAATTCACTTTTTGAAGTGATTATGGACAAGCTCAACAATCGTTCTTTCGTATATTGATTCTGAATCACCACTTTCGGATTGCTTTAAGCATATTGCCTGGCATAATGTTTGTAAAAGGGACAAGACTCAACGATGTCGAATGCAAATTTCCCTTTGCAAAGATAGAAAATATTTTCCATAAAACAGAATGTTTGTTGAAATATAATGAGAAAAACCAGAATTAAATCGGAGCCATGTCGTTCAGAAATCAATTCAGGTCTTACTTGCTAATATTTTAGGCTCTGTGTGGATTATTCAGAAAATAATTGTATTTTTGCACGGTAAACATCAACAGAGAATTATATAGAATGAGAAAGAAATTTATACATTTTCTTTGGGGCGCACTGGTTACTGTCGTGGTCTTTTCAAGTTTGGCTTTTACGGCTATTTGGTTTGGATGGATTGGATATATGCCGGATCTGTCAGACCTTCAGAACCCGATTAACCGTTACGCTACACAGGTATATTCTGCTGATGGAAAAGTGATGGGGACATGGAATTTAAATAAGGAAAACAGGATCGTTATCCCTTATTCAAAGATGTCTATCAATCTGGTTCATGCTTTGGTCGCAACGGAAGATGTCCGCTTTTACCAACATTCCGGAATTGATTTCAAAGCCCTTGGAAGAGCGATTATCAAGAGGGGACTGCTGGGTGAACAAAATGCCGGGGGAGGATCTACGATCACCCAGCAACTGGCTAAACAGTTGTATTCCCAGACCGCTCAGAGCACGACTCAGCGTTTATTTCAAAAACCAATAGAATGGGTGATCGCTATAAAATTGGAACGTTACTATACGAAGGATGAAATCATAGCGCTTTATTTAAATTATTTTGATTTTTTACATAATGCGGTGGGCATAAAATCTGCGGCTAATGTGTATTTCAATAAAGAACCGAAGACGCTGACCCTTGATGAATCGGCCACACTGATCGGACTTTGCAAGAATCCATCTTATTTCAATCCGGTGCGCTATCCTGAACGCTGTAAACAGAGGAGGAACGTGGTCCTTCAGCAAATGGTCAAGGCAGGGTATCTGTCTTCTGCCGATTATGCTGAGGAGAGTGCACAACCATTGGTGTTGAATTTCCACCGTATTGACCATAAGGATGGAACGGCGGTCTATTTCCGGGAATTCTTACGCCAGTATATGATGGCTAAACGGCCTCAGTTGGATGATTACCCTGTCTGGAATCATGATCAGTATGTGCTTGATTCCATTGCCTGGGTGAGTGATCCTCTTTATGGATGGTGTAACAAGAACTTTAAGAAAGATGGGACTCCTTATAATGTGTATACGGATGGCTTGAAAGTGTTTACAACGATAGATTCGCGTATGCAGAAGTATGCAGAAGAGGCTGTCTATGAGCATATTGCAAACTTCTTGCAGCCTGCATTTGATACGGAAAACCAGCACAAGCCGAGTGCCCCATTCTCTGATCAATTGACTAGTGCTCAGATTAAGTCCATTATGAATCGTTCGATCGTCCAAAGTGACCGTTATCGTGCGTTGAAGCGGGAAGGGGCATCTCCTCAGGAGATCAGACGCTCTTTCCATACTCCGACAGACATGACAGTATTTTCTTATCATGGTGATTTGGATACGACGATGACCCCGATTGATTCTATTCGTTATTATAAAATGTTCTTGCGGGCAGGATTTATGAGCATGGATCCCAAAACGGGTGCTGTAAAGGCTTATGTGGGAGGAATAGACTATACTCATTTTATGTATGATATGGTCACGTCAGGCCGCCGACAGGTAGGCTCTACCATTAAACCGTTCCTTTATTCATTAGCGATGCAGAATGGTTTTTCCCCTTGTGACAAGGCTCCTAACCGTCAACAGTCCTATCGTGTAGGGGGGAGCTGGTGGACCCCTCGTAATGCAAGTCATGCAAGATACGGACAGATGGTCACCCTGAAATGGGGACTGGCACAGTCGAACAACTGGATTTCTGCTTATCTGATGAGCAAGTTGAATCCGCGGCAGTTTGTGTCTCTCCTGCATGATTATGGAATCAATAATCCGGACATCTATCCTTCTATGGCTCTATGCCTGGGTCCTTGTGAGGTATCTGTTGCTGAAATGGTCAGTGCCTATTCGACCTTTGCTAATCATGGTATACGCTGTGCACCGATGTTCGTATCCAGGATTGAAGACAATGAGGGAAATGTGATAGCCCGTTTCCAGCCTCGTATGAATGAGGTAATGAATGCCGATTGCGCTAATAAGATGCTCGTTCTTTTGCAGGGAGTTGTCAATGGGGGAACGGCGGGCAGACTACGTTATCATTTCCATTTCACCGGTCAAATCGGTGCCAAAACGGGTACTACAAATAATAATGCGGATGGATGGTTCATGGGCTTTACTCCTCAGTTGGTCAGTGGCTGCTGGGTAGGAGGTGAAGATCGGGATATTCATTTTGATTCGATGAGAATGGGGCAGGGAGCTACAATGGCTCTCCCTATCTGGGCGCTGTTCATGAAGAAAGTGTATGCTGATCCAACTCTCCCCTATAGCCAGAAGGCGAAATTTGATCTCCCGGCTAAATATAATCCTTGCATGAGTCAGGATAATCAGAATGAAGGTATCGATGAAGTATACGAATAGAAAATTTGATTTATGAATCGTAATCTGTCCCGCTTGTTCTTAGCCTTGCTACTGTCGGCTTTACCTTATTATATATGGGGTAAGGTCTGGTCAGCAGACCAGATACCTATGGTACATTTGGAAGACCGTACGCAATATGTATGTGATCCTGATGGGGTCCTGAATCCTGATGCTAAAACAGAAGCGGATCAGATTCTGTATCGTTTGCAGCATCAATGTGGTGTTCAGACCGTTTTTATTATTGCTAACCGGGTAAAGGATGGTGATGCTTTCCGCATGGCTCAGGATGTAGGGAATCACTATGGCGTCGGGGATAAGAAAAATCGCAGAGGATTGGTGATCGTCATTTCTGTCCAGGACCACCAGTATTTTATTGCTCCGGGGAAAGGCCTTGAAGGCGATCTGACGGATGTGGAATGTAATGACATCGGACGTGCTTGCATTGCTCAAAACATGAAACAGGACCTGCCGGACTCTGCAGTTATCGTTACGTGCAGGGCGATGTACAATAAATTTAAAACGGGTAAAACGGGGGTAGATACTGTGGATGAAGGAGAAGTTACTTCATGGAAAGATATCTTCGTGATGGTCTTCCTGATCCTCCTTTTCTTTGGCTATCCTGGTTTTTTGCTGGTAATCTGGATTCTTGAACAATTTGGGCTGATCTCACCGAATAACCGCTTTTTACGCCATCATAAAGGACATCATGATGATCATGGGGGACCGCCTCCCTTCTTTTTTGGTGGAGGTGGTGGCTTCTTCGGCGGCGGAGGTGCCTCCGGTGGCAGCTTTGGTGGTGGCAGCTTTGGTGGAGGTGGCTCTGGAGGAAGCTGGTAACCAGGAGAGTGATTTTGTAAATGAATAAATTAAGATTATAAATTATGAAAAAGAAGGGTATTTGGATCACATTAGTGATTGTTCTGATTATTGTTCTTTGGGCCTTTGGGGCTTATAATGGGATGGTAAATAAACAGGAGGCGGCTACTACGGCATTGGCGGATGTACAGTCTACCTATCAGCGAAGAGCAGATTTGTTGCCTAATCTGACCAGAGTTGTCAAAGCTTATGCCAAACATGAGAATTCTACTTTTACGGAAGTTGCTGAGGCTCGGTCCAAGGCTTCTCAAATCTCTCTGGACGCTTCTTCCTTGACTCCTGAAAAACTGAAACAGTTTGATGCAGCTCAGGGTGAGTTGAGTGCTGCTTTGGGGAAATTGATGATGGTTAGTGAGCGCTATCCGGACTTAAAGGCAAGTGAGAATTTCAAGGATTTGCAAATTCAACTTGAAGGTACTGAAAATCGTATCAATGAGGCACGGCAGAAATATAATGAGGCAGTCCAGGATTATAATATCTCTATCCGGCGTATGCCGAATGTTCTCTTATCCGGTATGTTCGGGTTTGATAAAATGGCGAAGTTTGAGGCTGCTTCTGGTGCAGACAAGGCTCCTGTACTGAATATCTGAATGATGGATAGGTTTGCTGGGGACGATAGTTTTTCTCTTTTTTAGAGTTTTATGTTGTTTCTAGTGCACCGTGTCGTTTATACGGGTATCAGTCATATTGAAGGTGCTGACCTGTAGTCAGATATGGCATTTTCAAAGCTTCTTTTTCCCGGT
>DHOX01000056.1 GCA_002409785.1 Prevotella sp. UBA5379
GAACCACCTTCGTAGGTTTCATGTCTTCATTACGACGATTTGTAACCGTCACGACAGCCTGGGCAAAAGTAATGAACGCACGGCCGGTGATGGAATCTACGTTCAGAGCAGCCGGCTTCCCGGCATCGCCACTGTCACAGATACTCTGGACAAGAGGAATTTGAGCCAGCAGAGGCACCCCCATCTCCTTAGCCAGATCCTTACATCCCTCTTTACCAAAGATATAATACTTGTTTTTTGGAAGTTCAGCCGGAGTGAACCACGCCATATTCTCAACCAGTCCAAGAATAGGAACATTAACCTTATCATTACGGTACATATCAATCCCCTTACGGGCATCAGCCAAAGCCACTTTCTGAGGAGTACTGACAATAATGGCGCCCGTAATAGCCAGAGACTGAAGGAGCGTCAGATGAATATCACTCGTCCCAGGAGGAGTATCCAGAATAAAATAGTCCAGGTCACCCCAGTCCGCATCCCTGATCAACTGAGTGAGCGCGTTAGAAGCCATCATCCCACGCCAAAGTGTAGCAGTATCAGGATTAACAAAGAAGCCGATGGAAAGGATCTTAATCCCATATTTTTCTATCGGTTCAATCAGATCCCTGCCATCTTTCTTGATCCCGTAAGGACGGGCTTCCTCAAGTCCCAGCATTTTGGGAATCGAAGGGCCGAAGATATCGCAATCCAGTATCCCGACTTTAAAACCTAACTTAGACAGAGCAAGGGCCAGATTCACTGCTATCGTCGACTTGCCCACTCCCCCCTTGCCAGAACTCACCGCAATGACATTCTTTACATCAGGCAGGAATTTTCCAGGCTCAGGAGCTTTCTTAGACAAGAACTGTGTCGTAATCGTAACCTGGACATCAGGAGAGATCGAATAATGGATTGCAGACTCAGCTGCCTTCACGGTAGACTTGAGGAAGGGATCTGTTTCCCTGGGGAAGACAAGAGAGAAGGATACCGTCATTCCATCAATACGAATATTATCAGCTACCATATCACTATCTACGAGGTTCTTCTTCGTACCCGGATAGATCACTGTAGCCAGAGCATCTTTGATTAATTTAGGATATAAAGTCATACTTTTAATTCTTTTGCATTTAAAAAATCTTTTGAACATTTTTCATCATGAGGTTCTACTTACTATACAGATGACTGCGCGGAACCACACCAAGGGGTTGACCGGCTATCATTTCTTATCCCAACTGAGCATTGTCGCCATACCTGACCCTGCCGGCCACCAATGATAGATAAATCCTTGACCCGTAACAGTTTTCCAATGGATAGAAACAGAAAGACAAAAGGCTCTCCATGAAATGGAATCTTGCAGATTTACCTTTTTCTGATCATGCAAAATTATCAATAAAAGGTGTAAAATACAAATAAAAACTAAAATATTTCAGAAACCATTTAAATTTGCCTACCTTTGTCCTACTCAAAAAAGACATTCGAGAATCATTGATGAAAATAAAATATATTCTTTCTATACTCCTCATCTCTTCCTTACCTCGTACTTCCATGAAAGCACAAGACGTAGTTTGGTTCAATGGAAGACAGGCCGTAAGTTACAACCTTCAGAAGAAAGTCTCCCCCGTGGTCTTGACTGCGATGGAACTTTTCAGCCAGGATATGAAAGCTGTCACCGGTCATAGGGCAGAAAGGAAGAACAATGCTACCATCGAAATTTATCAACTCGACAAATCCTCCAATAAAGAGTTCAAGAGCCTGGGACAAGAGTTAGTTCCCATCAAGAATTTCATTGCCCGCAAGGAAAGTTTCTATATTGGCAGCCGGGGCGACAAAGTGATAATTGCAGGAAGTGACGGTCTAGGAACAGCTTACGGCATCCTCGAGTTATCACAGATGGCAGGAGTATCGCCGTGGGAGGACATTACAGGCATCGTGCCTGAAAAGCGAAAATATCTGATCCTCAAATCAGGGTTCCAGACGATACAAACTCCCGGAATAACACATCGCGGACTATCCATCGTAGACCAGGGGCAATCCATATCAGACAACAAAGACTATGAGAATACTCTCAAACTGCTTCTTCGTCTGAAGGGTGATATGATCGTGACCCATGACGGGCACCACAGACATCTGCTAACCAATAAATCTTTCCATAATCTGGCTGCCAGATATGGCATCTCCATAGAGCCCTTGAAAAGTCTGAAACGCCCCACGATTCTTCCACTCGCCTATATACAAGATCCAGATCACCCTTTGAGCCTCACCAAAAGACAACCGGGATATGTTCTGGAAAAACTCAGCCAGAGCGAGGATAAGGATGCCTGGGTAGCTGCCATTCATATTCCCCATGCAGCAGATTATGACATCAGCCTTTTCTTCCATCTGGCGTGGAATCCCGACTATACTGATGCAAGCCATCTGACCGACAATTACCAGCAATGGTTATCCGGGCAGTTCGGAAATCTATTAGGAGGCAAACTTCTGCCACTCATGACGGAATACTATCGCCTTTCCGGAATTAGCAAACCAGAGTTTCAGGCTAAAGCTGATTTTAATTCAGCAGAATTCGGAAATGAACTGGGCCGGTACATCGCCACCTGGGAGAATCTGGCAAAGCGCCTGGAAAGTGAAGACTATCTGGTACGTCCAGAGGACAAAAAAGCCTATTTCTCAAGCATCAAATATCCTGTCCTTGCCTCCGCCTATACTACAAAAATGCATCTGGAAGCACAGGAAGCACGGAACATTGCCCGTCCCGGACTGTTTTACCAGGATACGGAAGCACTGGAAGCTGCCGCCAACAGCATGAAAGCCTATGAGCAAATCCTAAAACTGAATGATGAATATCCAGATCTTCCAACCGTCCCCGCACCCTCGCTGCCTGGGAAACTGACAGACAAGCAGATTCAGAAATATTACACGGAACAAGACGAAGAACTGGAGCCTCTGGCTGGTGAATTGGATCACGTGGTCGCGCTGAATGCCAGTTCATACACGAACACGACGTATGGCACCACAAATATCCCTCTCTTAGGACACAGCAATGAAGTGGTAAAAGTCCCCCTAAACGGAGAACTGACCTATAATTTCATGAACGATAATGTTTCAGAAGACTCAGGAGTGGTCAAAATTGCCACGATTCCTGAAGGAAGTTATTCCTATTCCATAAATATAGATGGCCAGGTCATCAGGTATGTTACCACTCAGCCCACAGTGGCAGACAAACTCCGCGGACAGACCGTTACGACGATCCCGGTTTATCTTCCCTCTGGAGAGCATACACTCAGACTGAAAGCTTTATCCCCAAACGTTCTCTTCGATCAATGGATGTATGATGATGACGAGGACCGCATCTTTTACGTATTTCCAGTAACCTACTGATCCTTTAGAAAGATTCGCTCCCTTCCACACATCCTCACTTACCGAAATCCAAGGTGCTGCGCTTGTCACGCCGGTAGCTCCGGTAATCATCTAGAGGTATTTCCACCTCAGGTTCCAAAAGCTCTCCCTCTCGAGGCAGTTGGAATTTCATATATTTGATAGGTATACCCCGTTCGATCCACATATTCTCATAATAGGTATGGATACCCAGAATCTTCCGCGTAGCTTCATCAAGCCCCCTTTCATGATAAAGATCCTGAGAGGAAAAGAGCAATGCCAAATGGTTTACTTTTACTAATTCCTGTGTATACGTAAAAAGGAAATTAGAATCCGTCTTCAGATGAATAAGTCCATCATCCGTCAGGAAATGCCGGTAGCGATTTAGGAAAGAAGTACCAGACAGTCGTTTTCGAGCATTTTTCATCTGCGGATCACTGAAGGTCAACCAGATTTCCTGGACCTCATCCCGTTCAAAGAAACGGTCAATGATCTCGATATTCGTTCTGAGAAAGGCCACATTAGCCAGTCCTTCGTCAAGAGCCTCCCGGGCACCAGTCCACATCCGTGCACCCTTAATATCCACGCCGATGAAATTAACCTGTGGAAACAGCCGTCCCATTTCCACCGTATATTCCCCCTTTCCACAACCCAGTTCCAGGATGATAGGACAGTCATTATGAAAATATCTGTCCCGCCAATGTCCATTCATATCAAAAGGCATATTCTCAACAACTGAATAAGGATACTGGAAGACGTTCTTGAACGTCTCCATTTCCGCAAATTTTGCTAATTTACCTTTCCCCATTATATCAATTTTCTGCGTACAAAGGTAGATATTTAAAATGAGTTTGACAAAAAATGCCCACCAAAAAATCTGGCAGGCATTCTATAGAATATCAAACTTATGCTATGCTACGTTCCGATCAGTCAATCACCACAAGGGTCCAATTGTGCTTATCAGGAATCGTACCATACTGGATACCACGAAGAGTATTATAGAGTTTGGTAGACCACGGTCCCGGTTGATCACCAAACTTATACTTCTTGCCAGTATCCAGATCATCGAGTTCTGAAATCGGAGAGATGACAGCAGCCGTTCCACAAGCCCCTGCCTCATCGAAAGTATCCAACTCCTCCACAGGGACAGGCCGGCGCTCAACCTTCAGCCCTAAGTCTTCAGCGATCTGAATCAGACTTTTATTAGTGATAGAAGGAAGAATAGAGGTACTCTTCGGAGTAACATACGTATTATTCTTGATGCCGAAGAAATTAGCAGCGCCACATTCATCAACATATTTCTTCTCCTTGGAATCAAGATAAAACTCACTACCATAGCCCTTATTCGCAGCAAACATGTGCGCACGAAGAGAGGCAGCATAATTTCCACCCACTTTATAAATACCTGTACCCAGAGGAGCGGCGCGGTCATAATCACGGACAATGGCATACTTATTACTGACGAAACCACCCTTGAAATAAGGTCCTACCGGAGTAACAAAGATCAAGAAAAGATAATCCTTAGAAGGATGAACCCCTACCTGCGGGCTGATGCCAATCAGCAATGGACGGATATACAATGTTGCCCCACTCTCATAAGGCGGAATATATTCCTGATTCAGGCGGACAACTTTCTTGACCATTTCCGTAAACATCTCTGTAGGAACCTTCGGCATCACGATTCCATCACAAGTACTCTGCAGGCGCGCCGCATTATCCTTCACACGAAAGATGCGGACCTTCCCGTCCGGGCAACGATAAGCTTTCAATCCCTCAAAAGCTTCCTGACCATAGTGCAGGCAAGTAGCAGCAATATGCATTCTGATGTACTCATCAGAGCAAACTTCTATCTCACCCCATTTCCCGTTACGATAATAGCAACGGACATTGTAGTCGGTTGGAATATAACCAAACGACAAATTAGCCCAATCTAAATCTTTCATAATCACACTGATTTAAATGTTCTATGTTGTAGTTTATTGCAAAAGTACGAAAATAATTAATAATTTGCAACTTTTCAAGAGAGAATTAGATATCTGTCCCCAAAAATAAAGATTGAAAGAAATCCACTATTATTGGTAACCTGTTCTGAATCAGTCAAAGTCATCCTCCTTCCATCCCGATCAAGACTCATCTTTGTCTAATATCTGATGGATCTCATCATCCGTTTTCATCAACTTATCTTTACACAACTTGATCAGTTTTTTAGCCTTTTCAAGTTGGTCTGTCAGGGAGTCAATATCCAGTTCGTCATTTTCCATTTTATGGACAATCTCTTCTAGCTGATGTACTGCCTCTTCATATTTTATAGTTGTTGTTCTTTTTGCCATCTTTACAAATCTATTATGACCCTTTATTTAAGTTTCCTTTCTGTCAGATTCCTCATTTAATAATCGACCTGACCTCTCCCTTGGACAGCCTGGTTTCCACCTCATCACCCTTTTTTAAGAGTGCCGCATCACGAACACTCTTCCCATGATAGAGCGTGATACTATATCCCCGGCTCAAGAGACGCTGGGGATCCGCCGACCGGATTCTCTGGTTCAGGAGTTCAAGGCGATGCTGCTCTCCTTCCATCTTATGCCGGATGATTTCCGGTATACGCTGTGTCCAGTCCCCGATCCTGTGTTTCTCCTCAGAAGACAGTTGTTTAGCAGCAGCAAAGAGCCTCAACCGCAGACTCTCCAACCTGCTCTCCTGGCGTGTCCGGACCAATGAGAAAAGAGACGGAATCTGATCTGCCAGCCGACTCAGCCGTAACTTTTCCATTTGCAGTTGACGCTGCACGAGGTCTGCGATCTCCTCCCTCGCATTTTCTATCCGCGCATAAGTATCCTGCAGATGATCAACCAGGAAATCAGCAGCAGCAGTAGGTGTCTTTACCCGTGCATGGGATACCCTATCCAGCACACTCTCATCCCGTTCATGTCCGATTCCAGTAATAATAGGCAAGGGGAAGTTAGCCACATTCTCAGCCAGTTCCAACGAATCAAAACCAGAAAGATCACTTGTTGCACCTCCGCCGCGGATGATGACGACCACGTCAAAATCATCCTGACGGACAAAAATAGCATTCAGGGCATTGATCATACTTCGTTCCACTCCTTCGCCCTGCATCGTCGTCTGGAAGAGTTCTGTGGTAAACTGAAAGCCAAAGTTATTCTCAAACAGTTGATGGCAGAAATCCCCATATCCTGCCGCACCCCCACTGGAAATAACGGCAACACGCTGGGCAAAAAGGCAAAGAGACAATTCCTTCTGAAGATCCAGCACCCCCTCCTGCTGCAACTGGCGGATAATTTCCAGACGCTTGCGGGCCATATCCCCCAACGTATAATCAGGATCAATATCTTCAACTATCCAGGAAAATCCATAGTTCTCATGAAACTGTGCATGAACCTGCAAAAGCATTTTCATTCCCGAGTGCAAGGTCTGTCCGGTAACTCTTTCGAAAGCAGGCTTGAGGAGGAGCCATGTTGAGCGCCAGCATTTTGCCGAAGCCCGGGCAACAGGCGTATTTGAAGTCTCTTCCTTCTGGATAAGTTCCATATAACAATTATGGTTCACCTCCCGGACCTGTGACAGTTCAGCCTGCACCCAGTAAGCACCCGGCATGTCCAGATTGATGAGGTCCCGGACCATACAGTTCAATTCATATAATGTCAATGGTTTCTGATTCATCTTCTCGTTTTTCTTTTTTTGTCCGGTCCAGCGGTAAGACAACACATCCCATCCCCAACATCAGGAACGAGTTTATCAGTCGTTCCCCCTTCCAAGTTGATACGCTTTCCAGAAATCCGGAACACCATAGCCATAGATATTATCAGGATGAACATGACGGTCTGCACTTTCCCTGACTAAATCCATAATCTGAAAGGCCGTTTTATCCGGTAATGCCTGCCAGAGACAAGCCACCATACCGGCGATCAGAGGAGAAGCAAAGGAAGTTCCCATATCATTAAGGATCACCCCATGTCCTGTAACCACCTCCGTAGGGCTCCCGAAAGCCATGACATCAGGCTTAATCCTGCCGTCAGCAGTAGGCCCCACGGAACTGAACGGTGCATTAATCCCATTTGAGCTGATCGCACCCACCGTCAGGATGTGACGCGCATCAGCCGGAAAACTGATTTTTTTCCAGGTCCCCATACCATCATTCCCCGCACTGTTCACCAGGACGATACCTTTTCCTGCCAGTAGAGAAGCAGTACGAGAGATCAAGGCCGTCTCCCCATCCTGGTCTGCATAACAATAGTTCTGTGTGGAATCATCAAAATCATGATAGCCCAAAGAGCTATTGATGACATCCACTCCTACAGAGTCAGCATATTCGGCTGCCTCCGCCCAGTAGTCCTCTTCAGCCTGACTTTCCGTCTGTGCATCCTCGCTCCGAAGCAACAGATAGGAAGCATCAGGAGCCGTGCCGATATAATAGTGAGGAATATCCACCGCCATAGCAGAAAGGACCATCGTGCCATGCTCGATCTCATTGAAAAGATTCTTTGATTTAGGGACCACAAAATCAGCAATCCCCACAATATGTACTGTATTGAAAGCCGGAATTTTATCCACATTCATATAGCCACCGTCTATAACCCCTATTAATTCCCCTCTTCCACGAAAGCCAGCATGATGAAGCGCAACACCGTCCAGGTTCTCTACCTGGGCCTGCGTGGCACCATATTCATCCTTCGTATCCGTTTCCCAACTATTGAATTCTTTCTGAAATCCGGAGCGGGCACGTAAGGTAAGAGAGTCCGGAGAGGTAAAGACCTTCTTCTCGCTCCGGATAAAAGGAAGTCCCACCAGAGCCTTCAGATCTTTCCGCGAATGAATCCTGATCAAAACCGTATTATTCCACTTGCTTTTCCCGACAATTTCTATGCCACATCCACGAAGGGCCGCGATGTAGTCCGGAGAAACCGGAAGATCTGTACTGTCTATAGCCAAGTGCTGTCTCTGCCGACGTTCCAGGGAACGCTGGGAAAGATACGCCTCCGGATGGCTAAGAGAATAGAAAGAATGGCATTTGTCCTTCAGGTAAAGGCGGTAAAGATAAGTTTTGCCTCCCGGATAGCCCACCTTGGTCAATCCTAACGGAGTGGCCAATGACAGGACACCGGAAAAGACCAGCAGGAAAGACAAAAACAGATATTTCTTCATGATTCTTAGAATAATTCCCTTGTGGGTTACAAAAGTACTATAAATCTTGTAAAGCGCCAAACAATACAACTTTTTTAATATAGACAAGTAAAAGAGGAAGCCTAATTACAGTCCAGAACGATCTATATCACTTCTTCAACTACCTCTTTTCTTTCTTGTTCAAGAATGATGATCCCCATCTCCAACTCCTTTTATTAAAAAAAGTAACCAGATTCTGTCAGAGTTTGAATCTGATGAGATCCCATCTCACAAAAATTCTGTACCTTTGCATAAATATGGATAACAAAAAAGCCGCACTCGAATTAGGCACCCAGCCGATAGGCCGGCTCCTCATTCAATATGCTACACCGGGAATCATCGCTATGGTAGCCTCATCGCTCTATAACATCATTGACCGGATCTTCATCGGTCAGGTGGTAGGGCCTCTGGCCATCTCCGGTCTGGCCATCACCTTCCCGTTCATGAACCTGACCAGAGCCTTCGGGGCAGGAATAGGGGTGGGAGCATCTAATTCCATCTCCCTCAAACTCGGTCAGAAGGACTATCAGACCGCCGAAAACCTATTTGGGAACACTCTCATGCTTAACCTCATCATAGGATCTTCCGTAGGGATAATCTGTCTGATCTTTCTGGATCCCATCCTGAGATTCTTCGGAGCCAGCGATGCCACCATTCCCTACGCCCGGAGCTTTATGCAGATTCTCCTGGCGGGGAATGTTTTTGCGCACACCTATTTCGGCATGAACGCAGTACTGCGGGCATCCGGGAAACCCAAGATGGCCATGAAGTCCGTAATATTCACGGTGGTCATGAACATTTTCCTTGACATGATCTTTATCTGGTGGCTACATTTCGGTATCCGTGGAGCAGCCTTTGCCACACTGATCTCACAAGCTCTAGCTCTCGCCTGGCAGATGAAAATATTTGCCAACAAGAACGAGTTGATACATCTTAAGAAAGGGATCTACAGGCTCCAGTCGGAATTAGTCAAAATGATCCTGTCCATAGGGATCTCCCCTTTCCTGATGAATGTCTTCATGTGCATCGTCGTCATCATCATGAACCATCAACTGGTCAAATACGGCGGTGACCTTGCCGTCGGTTCATACGGCATTGCCAACAGTATCGCGACCGTATTCGGAATGGTCGTCATGGGCATCAACCAAGGAATGCAGCCCATTGCCGGATACAACTATGGTGCAAGGCAACCTGACCGAGTTTTCAAAGTACTTAAATTATCTATTCTTGTCGCTACGGCAGCGATGACCTGTGGCTGGATCCTCGGCGAGTTCTTCCCCTACTATTGTGCCAGAATGTTCACTTCTGATGAACAACTGATCAATCTGTCCATCAAGGCCATCCGAATAAACCTGACCATGTTCCCACTATTAGGACTACAATTTGTAACCGTCAATTTCTTCCAGTGTATCGGTAAAGTCAAGATCAGCATATTTCTCTCCATGACCCGCCAGATGCTCTTTCTCCTGCCACTGCTAGCCATACTCCCGACAATCTTTGGGTTTGACGGTGTATGGTATTCTTTACCCGGAGCCGACTTCTCTTCTGCTACGCTCTCTGCCTGTATGCTGGCACACTTTATCCGGAGATACAAAAAGCAAAAAGCTATCTGATCGACCCATAAAGACCCGCAGAAATAAACTTGTGGCACAGTCTCCAGATAACAGGTGTACCCTACTTGCAAAAGGGCAGGGGTCAAGGAACCAACATAAAAAATAAAGGTTATCCATCATTATGAAAGAAAATCACTATCTTTGCAGTGATCTGGCCATCCCCAACAGATAAAATGACAAAACCGAATGGAAGGAACTTACGATAACAAGAAAGCCACACTGGAATTAGGCACACAACCCATAGGGAAACTATTATGGCGATATGCTATGCCGGGGATCATCGCCATGGTAGCCTCCTCGCTCTATAACATCATTGACCGGATCTTCATCGGTCAGGTGGTAGGCCCTCTGGCCATCTCCGGCCTTGCCATCACCTTTCCGTTCATGAACCTTGCCGGAGCTTTCGGCGAAGCCATCGGAATAGGCGCATCTACTGCTATCTCCATGAAACTGGGGCAGAAAGACTATCATACCGCAGAGAATCTGCTGGGCAACACCGTGGTGCTCAATCTGATCATCGGCATTGCCGTCGGCGCCATCTGCCTGGTCTTTCTGAATCCTAGTTTGCGATTCTTCGGCGCCAGCGATGCCACCCTCCCCTATGCCCGGAGTTTCATGCAAATCATCCTGTCAGGCAACGTCATCTTCCAGATGTACTATGGCATGAACGCCGTGCTCCGGTCTGCCAGTAAACCCAGACAGGCAATGTTCGCCACCCTCTTCACTGTAGTCATGAATATCTTCCTTGACATGGTCTTTATCTGGTGGCTGCATTTCGGCATCCGTGGAGCAGCCTGCGCCACCTTGATTTCCATGTCCCTTGCCCTCATCTGGCAGATGAAACTGCTCTGCAACAAGAAAGAGCTCCTGCATCTCCAGAAAGGAATCTACAAGTTGAAAAAGAGACTGGTACGACTGATCCTCAGCATCGGCATATCCCCTTTTCTGATGAACGTCTGTTCCTGCATCATCGTAATCTTCATGAATAGACAACTTGAACATTATGGAGGAGACTTTGCCGTGGGCTCCTACGGAATAGCAAATGGCATCGCTACCATATTTATCATGATCGTTTTCGGAATCAACTTGGGTATGCAACCCATAGCATCTTATAACTACGGAGCCCGGCTCTCTGACAGGCTATTCAGAGTGCTGAGATATTCCATTTACGGAGCTACAGCCGTCATGTCATCGGGATGGCTGATAGGAGAACTCCTCCCCCATTACTGTGCCCAGATGTTCACTACGGATCCCACCCTTATCAAGATGTCCGCAAAAGCTATACAGATCAACCAGCTCATGTTCCCCATTATCGGATTCCAAGTGGTGACTACTAATTTTTTCCAATTCATCGGAAAGGTAAAAATCAGCATTTTCCTGTCCCTGTCACGACAGCTCTTGTTTCTGTTGCCACTACTATTCGTGCTACCCACCTTTTTCGGACTGGACGGTGTGTGGTCTGCACTTCCTTCCGCAGACCTCATTGCAACCATAACAGCAGCCTGCGTACTCCTTTTTCATCTCCGCAAATATAAACAGGCCATAAGTACTTCCGGCTCAAAAGCCGGTCAAGAAGAATCATCAGAACGTTATCTTAAGAAATAACATAATGAGCATACAGTATGAAAGATGAAAAAATCATCATAACGGTTGGAAGGCAAATTGGAAGCGGTGGAAGGACCATCGCCAGGATTTTATCAGACGAGTTTCACTGCACTTTCTACGACAAGGAAATCCTCAACTTAGCCGCAAGAGAGAGTGGGTTATGTGAAAAATTCTTCGAAGAGAATGATGAGCGCAAAGGCACTTTCGGCAGTCTGTCCCACTTTCAGATCCCCTTTATCAGCGGAGGCAACACTTATGACAGTACGAGCCCTCAGGAACAGGTATATCAGTTTCAGAGTGACGTTATCCGGAAAGCAGCTGAAAAGGGGAGTTGCGTATTCGTCGGCAGGACAGCAGACTATCTGCTAAAGGACCATAAAGACATTGTCAATATCTTTATTACTGCTATCCCTGAAGCACGGGTAAAAAGAGTTTGTCAACGTATGAACATAGATGCAGGGGACGCCCGAAAGTATATCAAGGAACAGGAACGGGGAAGAGCATTGTATTACAATTTTTATACTGGAAAAAAATGGGGATTCAGCACTAGTTATGACCTGTGCATTGACTCCTCCGTCCTTGGCATAAAAGCCACGGCAGACTACATAGCCGAATTTATCAGACAAAGATTCAAATGCTCCGGGGAAAAAGGAGCAATCCAAAAAGAAAAAGAACAAGAATGAAGAAAATTGGAATTATCAGTGACACCCACAGCTACTGGGATGACCGCTATGAGAAATATTTCGGCCAGTGTGACGAGATATGGCATGCCGGAGACATTGGTTCCCTAGAACTGGCTGACAAATTTGAAGCCATGCACCCAGTATTCCGTGCCGTCTACGGGAATTGTGACGGTAATGAACTCCGGGAGAGATACCCAGAGATCCTCCGGTTCAAATGCGAAGACGTGGATGTGCTCATCAAGCATATCGGTGGATACCCCGGACATTATGACCGAAGCGTGAGAGGGATGCTTTATGCCAGTCCGCCCCAACTCTTTATCGACGGACATTCCCACATCCTGAAAATCAAATACGACAAG
>DHOX01000075.1 GCA_002409785.1 Prevotella sp. UBA5379
AGATTTATAAGTAGCGGGGGTGGGCCACGATCCCACGACCTCCGGATTATGAATCCGACGCTCTAACCAGCTGAGCTATCCCGCCATCAACTACAAGTATATGCAAAATCTATTGATTTCACAACTGACTTATAGCTTTTGCGGGTGCAAAGATAACACATTTTTTCAAATTCACAAAAGAATCATCAACTTTTTAGTTCCTCAGCAAGAAAAAAACAAGATCAAAAGTTGATCCCCAAAGGATTGAAAAGTTTAAACATATCAAAAGTAATTTCAGAAATTAAGAAATTATCAGGATAAGTTGATCGAAAAAACCGATGAAATAAAAACCTTTGACACCTGTAACTATTAAGAAGTTTTCTAAAAAGAAAAAAAATAGCAAAAGAACAAGTTTCTGATAATTTTGTATTACTTTTGCAAACTGATATTATCCTCCGTCCTCGATAAAAGGCACAAATCATTTAAAGATTAGAATAAGCCAACTGGTTTAAATTTGAGGACGAAACAGATGATTCTACGAAACTCAATTATGCCTCGAATCAAGAAACTTGATATATTCATTATCCGCCAGTTCGGACTCCTTTTCTTAGGGACATTCTTCATCTGTCAGTTTGTACTGATGATGCAGTTCCTGTGGAGATACATTGACGATCTCATCGGGAAGGGTCTGACGCTAGATATCATGGCGCAGTTTTTCTGGTATATGGGGATGATGCTTGTTCCTCAGGCCTTACCATTAGCAATACTTCTATCTTCACTGATTACCTTTGGAAACTTAGGTGAGTCCTCAGAGCTTACAGCTATCAAGGCTTCAGGCATCTCCTTGCTCCAGGCTTTCAAGGGCCTCATCGTTGTTACTTCCATCATTATGTGTGGTTCTTTCTATTTTCAGAACTATATCGGTCCGCATGCCAACATGAAGATCATGCAACTGCTGATTTCCATGAAACAGAAGAGTCCGGAACTGGAGATTCCTGAAGGAGTATTCTACGATGGTATCCCTCAATGCAATATCTACGTACAGAAAAAGAATGTAAAGACGGGTAAACTCTACGGTGTGATGATCTACCGGATGACAGACAGCTACGAAGATGCCGCCATCATCCTGGCCGATTCCGGCATGATCCAATCAACGGCGGAGAAGAAACATCTGGTCTTAAGTCTGTGGAGCGGGGAATGGTTTGAGAACATGCAAGAATCAGAACTACAGAACAGTGCAGCCGTCCCTTATCGCCGCGAGAGTTTTATTGCCAAGAAAATCATCATCGACTTTAATGGCAACTTCAACATGACTGACGCCTCCTCCCTGTCTAACAATGCACAGGGAAAGAGTTTGTCACAGATCCATAATGACATCGACTCCCTGAACCACGTCTACGATAGTGTCGGAACTTCTTATTACCGGGACGCCCGGATGATGTACTACAGTATTCCGCACCTTGACAGGCGGGATTCAACACAGGCCACCCGGGAAGCCTTATCCAAGACGGTCAACATAGACAGCCTGTATAACAAGTTGACCCCTCCCCAGAAACAGTCCGTCATCAATAACGCCATGGGCAAAGTCCAGAACGACATGAATGATCTGGAATTCAAGAGTATGATCACATCGGACGGAGACAAGATCATCCGCCTGCATGAGATAGAATCCATCAATAAGTTTACGCTGGCACTGACCTGCCTCATCTTCTTCTTTATCGGAGCACCTTTGGGAGCGATCATCCGCAAAGGCGGACTCGGAGTACCTGTAATCGTCTCCGTCTTCGTTTTCATCTTCTATTACATCCTGGATAATACCGGCTATCGGATGGCCCGGCAGGGAATCTGGTCGGTGTGGTTCGGCAAGGCCCTCGCTCCGGCTGTCCTGATACCAATTGCCATATTTGTCACCTACAAGGCTAACAATGACTCAGTAGTCTTCAACTTAGACTTGTACAGGGATCTGTTCAGAAAGATCCTGGGCCTCCGCGTCAAACGCGAGGTCTCCGGCAAGGAAGTAATCATTCAGGATCCTGACTACCGCCAGGATTCCAAGGTGTTAAATCAGATCAGCCAGATCATTTCCGTATATGATAAAAGGCAGCATCTGCGGCGTGCGCCGAATCCGATCAAAGTATTTTTCAAATACCATACGGATCATACTATAGAGAAAGTCAACGAACAACTTGAACAGACGATTGAAGACTTGTCCAACACAAGAGATAATGTCATACTGACAGAGTTGAACCATTATCCGGTGCTGTCTGTAAAGGCACATACCCGGCCGTTCGAGCATTTATGGATGAATGTTCTGGCGGGGATTTTCCTCCCTGCGGGACTTTTCCTGTATTTCCGCATGTGGAGATTCCGCCTGCGGCTCATGAATGATTTGAAAACCATCCAGTCAATAAACAGGAACATAGAGAAGGAGATCATCACAATAGAGACTGCCAAAGAGACTGCCCCAGATCCTGAGGGCGAAGTATAAAGCATGACAAGTCTCAAATTTAAATAAAGGCTTTACCCCGGATGATAAGGGGTAGGCTCTTTCTAGATATTTTTTAGATATGGATCATTTTAAACTGAATAGCATCAAGGATGCAGTAAACGATTTCAAAGAGGGTAAATTCGTCATCGTCGTAGATGATGCCAATCGGGAAAACGAGGGCGACCTGATCACACCGGCGCAGACAATCACACCGGAAAAAGTCAATTTTATGCTGAAGAACGCCCGAGGCGTCCTCTGTGCACCCGTTACACTCCAACGTGCTGAAGAATTAAAACTGCCACACCAGGTAGAAAACAACACTTCGGCACTGGGCACTCCTTTTACAATCACCGTAGACAAACTCAAAGGATGCACTACCGGGGTATCGGCACATGACCGGGCAGCAACCATAAAAGCTTTAGCCGATCCGGCATCCACTCCACAGACCTTCGGCCGGCCTGGACATATCAACCCGCTCTACGCACAGAACAATGGAGTACTTGACCGAAATGGACATACGGAGGCAGCCATAGACCTCTGCCGACTTGCTGGTCTCTATCCGGCAGCCGCATTGATGGAGATCATGAATACGGATGGCACCATGGCCCGGTTGCCGCAACTTGACCAGAAAGCAAAAGACTGGAAAATGAAAATCATCTCTATTGCTGACCTGAAAGCTTACAGGAAGGAGCAAGAATCCGTCTAAAATCCCAACCCCTTCATGGAATGGCGGCAAGTCTCAGGAACGGACGAATAAAAAAGCCTCTGCTTTATAGATAGACGAAGCCATTCAATTGTATAATCATGGGATGGGGGCTTCCCCCACCTCTATCACAACTTTTCAATATGGAAGAATTCAAACTAAGTAGTATACCGGAAGCCATTGAGGATTTCAAAGAAGGCAAGTTTGTTATTGTTGTTGACGATAAAGACCGGGAAAATGAAGGAGATATGATTATTGCTGGTGAGGCCATTACACCGGAAAAGGTGAACTTCATGCTGCAGAATGCCAGAGGTGTCCTCTGTGCCCCGATCACAATATCCCGCGCTGACGAGTTGGACCTCCCCCATCAGGTCGAGGAAAACACGTCCGCCCTGGGCACTCCTTTTACGATTACCGTAGATAAACTCAAAGGTTGTACAACGGGAGTATCTGCCCATGACAGAGCGGCCACCATCAAAGCCCTGGCAGATCCGGGCAGTACGCCGGAGACCTTCGGCCGGCCCGGACATATCAACCCGCTCTACGCCCAGGACAACGGTGTCCTCCGCCGCAGCGGACATACTGAAGCGGCCATAGACCTGTGCAAACTCTCCGGTCTCTTCCCTGCAGCTGCCTTGATGGAAATCATGAACGATGATGGCACCATGGCCCGTCTGCCCCAACTGGAGGAAAAGGCAAAAGCATGGGGATTGAAAATCATTTCAATAGCGGATTTAATCGCCTACCGTCTGAAACGGGAATCAAGCATCGAGGTCGGTGAAGAAGTAGACTTGCCTACCAAATACGGACATTTCCATCTGATTCCTTTCCGGCAGACCAGCAATGGCCTGGAACACATGGCCCTGATCAAAGGGTCCTGGACAGAAGACGAACCGATACTGGTCCGTGTCCATTCTTCGTGCGCCACAGGGGACATCCTGGGAAGCCTGCGCTGTGACTGTGGCGAACAGCTCCATAAATCCATGCAGATGATCGACAAAGAGGGCAAAGGCGTCATCATCTATATGCAACAGGAAGGCCGTGGCATAGGACTGATGAACAAGATTGCTGCTTACAAACTCCAGGAAAAAGGACTGGATACCGTAGATGCCAATATTCACCTGGGCTTCAAACCTGACGTCCGGGATTATGGCTGTGGTGCCCAGATGCTCAGATACCTGGGCGTACATAAGATGCGGCTGCTGACCAATAACCCCACGAAACGAGTGGGACTGGAAGCATACGGACTCGAAATTGTTGAAAACGTGCCGATTGAGGTTACTCCTAATCAATATGACGAGAAATACCTGAAGACTAAACGTGACCGAATGGGCCATACGCTCCATTTCTGACCAGTCTCACCCTCACTACGACACTTGAAATTGTCGTATAATAAAACAGCCTGTACCTGCCCTCACCGATTGCAGATACCGGCTGTTTTCAGTTATATACAGTCCATTCAGCCATGCGGACTTGCCTACGGATCATTTGCAAAACCTGCTCTATGACATGTTTATATGTTACGATTTTAATAAAATTACAAATTATGATGAAATAATGCAATGTTTTTTTCGTTATAATGAATAAAATGCTTACTTTTGTAAGAAAGTTTAATCAATAGGATTCAGCATCATTATGGTACAATTATCTAATCGTCTTAACAGGCTTGCTCCATCAGCCACTTTGGCTATGTCGCAAAAAAGCAGGGAAATGAAAGCTCAAGGTATTGACGTCATCAATATGAGCGTTGGTGAACCGGATTTCAACACGCCGGAGCATATCAAGGAAGCTGGTAAAAAAGCTATTGATGAAAACTATTCCAAGTATTCTCCTGTCCCGGGCTATCTGGAACTGAGAAAAGCTATTGTCAACAAACTGAAGAAGGAGAACCACCTCGATTACACGGAAAACGAGGTAATGGTTTCTACAGGAGGAAAACAGGCTGTCTGTAACACGATCCTGGCTTTGATCAATGCAGGTGACGAAGTTATTATACCTGCTCCTTACTGGGTAAGCTATCCCCAAATGGTAAAACTTGCCGGAGGTGTTCCGGTTATTCTCAAAGGCAGTTTCGAACAAGATTTCAAAATACATCCGGAGCAACTGGAAGCAGCCATCTCTCCGAAGACCAGGATGCTGATCCTCTGTTCTCCAAGCAATCCGTCTGGCAGTGTCTATTCAAAAAAAGAACTGGAAGCCCTTGCGGATGTCGTCAGGAAGCATGCTGATCTGTTCGTCCTTTCAGACGAAATCTACGAACATATCAACTATACCGGACAAAATAACAGCATCGCCCAGTTCCCGGGAATGAAAGAACGCACCATCATCTGTAACGGCATCTCAAAAGCCTACGCCATGACAGGCTGGCGCCTGGGATGGATGGCAGCACCGGAATGGATCGTCAAAGGATGCAACAAACTCCAGGGGCAATATACCAGTGGAGCCAATTCGATCAGCCAGCAGGCTGCCATCGAAGCTTATAAGGGGGACCAGCAGAACGTCGAAGACTACCGAAAGGCTTTTGAACGCAGACGCGATCTCATTCTCCAGTTGCTTAAAGGTATTCCCGGACTGGAAGTAAACCTCCCGGAGGGTGCCTTCTACGTATTCCCGAAATGCAGCAGTTACTTCGGAAAGAGTGACGGTAACCGGATCATCAAGAATTCTACAGATTTCTCATTATACCTCTTGGAAATTGCTCACGTCGCAACAGTCGGCGGAGACGCTTTCGGAGATCCTGACGGTTTCCGTATCAGCTATGCCACAAGTGACGATAACATCAAAGAAGCAATGAAAAGAATCCGGGAGGCTTTGGCTAAACTAAAATAAAACGAGTCAGAGAATTCAACAGCTTGAACGAAAAAAGAATATTTTAGCCATTAGCCCGTTAAAACTTCTTAATTCGCATCGTAATCGTGTATTAATTCGTATCTTTGCGAGCACGAAACGAGTGGAATTCAAAGTCTATAAAAGTAAACTTTGAACAAAACAAGCTTAACGTTAAATCGCTATTTAAACAATTAAAATTATTAATAACTAAAAAATTAAAATTCAAAATTATGGCAACTACAAAACAAACAGCCAGCCCTAAGAAAAAATCAGAGGGCTTCACAGGTATCCGTGCAGCATTTTGGGTCATCGTTGTATGCTTCATTATTGCTTGCTGTTTCTATCATTTCTTCCTGGGTTCACCTTCACACTTTGTCAATGGCGATCCTGACGGAGCAGTTCTGAATGGTAACATCTGGGGAACGATCCACAAGGGTGGTGTTCTTGTTCCTGTCATCTTCACTTTGCTGCTGACTGTCATCGCTCTTTCCATTGAGCGCTGGTTGGCACTCCGTACCGCTTTCGGCAAGGGATCACTGCCAAAATTCGTTACGAGCATTGAAAATGCTATAAAGGCCAACGACTTTACAAAAGCTCAGCAACTCTGCGACAAGCAAAAGGGTTCAGTAGCAAATGTTGTATCCGCTTCCCTGGTAGCTTATCAGGATATGGACAACGGTGCTAACAAATCTCTGAAAAAAGAGCAGAAAGTAGCCAGAATCCAACAGGCTCATGAGGAAGCTACTCAACTTGAGATGCCTACCCTGACACAGAACCTTCCTATCATCGCAACTATTGTAACACTGGGTACGTTGACCGGACTGCTGGGAACCGTAACCGGTATGATTCGAGCATTCGCCGCTTTGGCAACAGGTGGTGGTGGTGACTCACTGCAACTTTCAACTTCTATTTCAGAGGCTTTGGTAAATACCGCTTCCGGTATTGCTACTTCTTGGTGTGCTGTGGTTTCTTACAACTACTATACCAACAAAATTGATAAATTAACATTTGCACTTGACGAAGTAGGTTATACAATTGCTCAGACATACGAAGCTAACCACACAGAAGAGGCTTAATTTTTGCTAACCCTTTAATATTCAGTAACTATGGGTAAAGTAAAAATTAAGAAGTCGGATGTCTGGATCGATATGACTCCTATGTCTGATGTGATGGTCCTTCTGCTTACCTTCTTCATGATGACTTCTACATTCGTTAAGAATGAGCCAGTGAAGGTAAACACGCCAGGATCCGTGTCAGAGATAAAGGTGCCACAGAAGGATGTCCTGAATATTCTTGTCGGCAAAAACGGCAAGATATTCATGAGTATGGACAAGACCACCGACTTGGAGGGCACGCTGAGTGCAGTGACCGCCAATAACGGTATCTCTCTTACAAAGCAACAGGTCAAGAAGTTCGATAATGACGCTATGTTCGGTGCTCCACTGGACAAATTAAGTGATTATCTGAATCTTACACCATCAGGAATGAGTCAGGAAATCGGAAAATTAGGTATTCCGACAGATAGTATCAAAGGCGGTCCAAGTGAATTCCAGCAATGGATTACCGAAGCAAAGAATGTCAACCCGGACCTTAAATTGGCGATCAAGGCAGACCAGAATACTCCTTATGTCATCATCAAAAAGATCATGGATGAACTTCGGGACATGAATGAAAACCGCTATTATTTGATTACATCGTATAAGAAGTTGGAGGACTAAAGAATGCCAAAGAAGATTCTAAGTAAACAAAAGAAAATGTCTACCCGCGTGGACTTCACGCCTATGGTGGATATGATGATGCTTCTGATCACATTCTTCATGCTGTGCACCACACTGAGCAAGCCTCAGACGATGCAATTGACGATGCCTAGTAATGACAAGAATGTAAATAAGAATGACCAGTCAGAGACAAAGGCTTCTCAGACCATCACGATTTTTATTGGTGCTAACAATAAAATCTATTATGGCGAGGGGCTGCCTCAGTATACTAACCCTGGCTGGCTGAAACAAACGACCTATGGCAAGAATGGAATCCGCAAAGTGCTGATCAATCACCGCACTGAAGATGGAACAGACCCTGTTGCCCAGATTATGCTGGCTAAGCAAAAACTGGACGCTGAGAAACTGAAGAATCCTACGGCCTGGCCGGACAGCGTTTACCAAAAACAATTGAACAAACTGAAGGATGGTTTCGTGAATGGCAATAACAATGCTCCAATCCCTACCCTGACAGTCGTTATCAAACCATTGATAACTTGTTCTTATAAGAATTTGGTTGACGTACTCGATGAGATGCAGATATGCAGTATTGGCAAATATGTCATTGATAAAATCAGTCCTGATGACAAAAGCTTAGTCAAGCTGAAGGGAATCAAGTAAGGTCAATCAATGAATAATTATTAAAAGTAAAGAACAATGTCAAAAATTGATCTATACGACCCAAAATGGGTTAACATGATTTTCGAAGGTAGAAATAAAGCCTACGGAGCTTACAAACTCCGTACCTCTATTTCCAAGAGAAATACCATGTCCATCATTATCATGCTCATTGCTGCTGCCATCATTGCATCTATTCTTGGAATTCAAGCTATAGTGAAAGCTAACCAGCAAAAGGTGGCAGTCACTACAAGCGTTGAACTTTCGGAACTTGCCAAGCAAAAGAAAAAGGCTGTCGTTGAAAAGAGAACCGTAATCAAGCAAGAGAAGAAAGAGGTTGTCAAGCAGGTTAAGAGCTCCATCAAGTTCACAGCTCCTGTGATCAAGAAGGATAATGAAGTAAAGAAGGAAATCGTCTCTCAGGAAGACTTGAACAACACGAAAACTGCCATTGGCGCATTCGATGTTAAAGGAAACAGTGACCAGGGAACGGTTTTGAAGGCTGAACAGGAAATTGCCCAGCCGGCAGCACCTGCTCCTACCAAGACGGCCAGTGCTGAAGTTGAAAACAAGGTATTCGATGTTGTAGAGCAAATGCCATCATTCCCTGGTGGTAACTCAGCTTTGATGGCTTATCTGAACAGCAATGTGAAATACCCGGTTGTAGCTCAGGAGAATGGTGTTCAAGGACGTGTCGTTATCTCGTTCGTTGTAGAAAGAGATGGATCCATCACGGATGTGCAGGTTGTCAAATCTGTTGACCCTTCACTTGATCGTGAGGCAGCAAGAGTTGTACGCAGCATGCCACGGTGGAATCCAGGAAAGCAGAACGGTCAGGCTGTTCGTGTGAAATACGACGTACCTGTATCGTTCAGACTGCAATAAGCAAATGAGAACTACTCATCCTGCCCTGTCGGCAGGATAACGAAGAGTCGTCCTTGTGCTTTGTGCCCCAATAGGGGACTTCAGGGCGCAAGGACGACAAATAGTTTTAAGGGTACCGTTTAACAATCATACACAAACGTAGTTTTTTTTAACTCTTTGAGCCAAAAGGAAGACCCTTTTACTGGTCATCAGAACATCAGTTACACCCAGACAGTCATCAAATCATTATCCCAAACATTCTGATAAGCATCCAACAGCCTGGCAGCAGACTGATAAGACGGGAACCTTAAGGTATGTCTAATCCAGATAATGGCGCAGATAGGTATGAAGAAGGATCACCATTTAAAAGTAAATATAAAACAGTAAAAAACAGTTTAAGGAAGCAAATGAAAAAGAATTTATACAAAAGATTTGCAAATGTACTATTACTGCTCGGCTTATTAATGGTAATTGCCTCATGCGGACCACATAAGCGTAAAGACGGTAGAACAGATACCTATTCCTCAGGAGTGATCAGCATTGCTTCTGACGAGAGTTTTAGCCCCATAGTAGAAGAAGAGAGAGAAGTATTCGAGAGCATCTATCCCAAAGCGAAGATCAAACCGATCTATACGGATGAAACGGATGCAGTGAATGAATTGATGAAAGGCAAAATCTACCTGGTGATCACCTCACGGGATTTCTCAAAGAAAGAATATGCCAATCTGAGATCCAGAAAGTTTATGCCACAGGCTATCAAGTTGGCATACGATGGATTGGCACTCATCGTGAATCGCGAAAATACAGATACCTGTCTGACCGTAAACCAGGTTAAGTCTATCCTGACGGGAAAGATCAACTCATGGAAACAAATCAACCCGAATTCCAGGAAGGGTATTATCCAGGTCGTGTTTGACAGAAACGGTTCAAGCGCTGTCAACTGGTGCGTTGACTCACTCCTGAAAGGGAAACCGTTTAAGAGTAAGGATATTATGGCCGCAAAGAGCAGTAGACAAGTTGTCGATTATGTCCAGAAGACACCCGGTGCAATAGGCATCATTGGTTCCAACTGGCTGAATGATGAAGGTGATACGACCAACACAACCTTCAAAAAGAATATAACCGTAGTCTCCGTAAGCAGGATGGCAAAGGCCACGCCTTATAACAGTTGGAAACCTTATCAATATTACTTGTATAACGGGAACTACCCTCTTATCAGAACGATTTATGCTCTTCTAAACGATCCCATCAATGCGTTGCCATGGGGATTTGCACATTTCATCGAATCACCTAAAGGGCAGATGATCATCTACAAGACCGGCTTACTTCCTTTCAATGGAGATATCACCGTCAGAGATGTAAATGTCAGCAGTAATTGAAAATAACAAGATAAAAAAACAGGAAAGATAATAGGTAAAGGTAAAAAGTTTAGCAAACAAAAGGTACGATTATGAAAACAATCAAATATTTAGTCATGGCCGCACTTCTCTTAATAGGTGCAGGCTCAAGTGCAACAGCACAGGAAAACCAACAAACTAATTCTGAAGTCGAGAACATTGCCAAGGCAATCACCGCCAACAAGAACAATCTGGAGGCAATTAAAGACCAGGTGAAAGAATTCGTAAAAAACAACAAGAAAAATCCAGATGCCTTAGTAGGACTTGGAGAAGCCTATCTGAATGTCCAGGATACAGCCAGCGCGGCGAAATATGCCCAAATGGCCATCTCAAAGGATAAACATTGCGGGAATGCTTACTGTCTGTTAGGTGACATCGCCGTGCTGAAAGACGATGGAGGTGCTGCAGCCATGTGGTATCAGAATGCTAAGACAATGGATCCGAAGAACCCGAAAGGTTACATCAGATACGCCAGCGTGTACCGTGGCAGAAGCCCGGAGGAAGCTGTCCAGTCTCTGGAAGAGTTGAAAACAATCTTGCCTAATTATCCGGTTGAATCTGAGGCCGCACACTTTATGTATACCGCCCGGAAATTCGATAAGGCGGTCTTATACTACAGCAAGGCAGACTCATCACAACTGAACGAGGACAGGCTGAAAGAGTATGCCCTGGCAAGTTATTTCACCGGAAATACGGCAAAGAGTCTGTCCATCTCAAAATATGGCAACGACCGTTTCCCCAGAGATCCGGTATTTAACCGACTGACCTTCTATAATGCACTGGCAGCAAAAGATTACACTACTGCAACAGACTATGCGGAAAAACTGTTTACCGCTTCAGACAGTGCCAAATTCATAGAAAGGGATTACCTCAATGCGGGTCATGCTTACTTAGGCGCCAAAAACTATGAGAAGGCTATAGAAATGTACAAACAAGCTTTCCAGATGAACCCGCAAGACAATGATATACATAAATTCTTATCTGATGCCTACAGCAGTGAAAATGACACTGAAGATGCCTTGACGGAATACAACACCTACATCAAAGGAAAAGAGAACAGTACAGCCAACGACTATATGTCATTAGCAGAAATCTACTCCGGTGCTGCCAATAAAGCCACAAATGCAGCGGACAAGACAAAGTATCTGGAAAAGGCTGACTCAGTATATATTGACATCGCCTCAAAATTCCCCGAATATGATGCTTATGCCACGTATATGCGTGCTACCATCAACAGTAACATGGATCCTGACTTCAAAAAAGGACAGGCTAAACCGTTCTATGAGCAACTGATCAGTATCGTCGAAAGCCATACTACTAAAGGCTCTAATGATGATGCTTATTTAAAGGCGGCCTACTACTATCTGGGCGCATACTATTATACTAAAGGCAACAAGGCTGATGGGAACATCTACTGGAAAAAACTTTTAGATATAGATCCTGAAAACACCACAGCTAAAGAAGCTTTGGGTATCAAATAAAGCAAAGGAAGAATATGGATTAAAAACTCAAATATAATCCATCAGTAAAACGGGAAGGAAGCGGTTGCTTCCTTCCCGTTTTACTATCTGGAAAAGTCACGGAGAAGGGTTTCATAATCGCTGCCAACAATACACAACTAAAAAGGGCGGTCCGCTCAGACCGCCCCTTACTTGTTATTTAAAACAAGGATTTTTTCCTTTTATGGGAGACTAATTGCATCGTTCGGACAAACACTTGCACAAGTACCACACTCAGTGCAGAGATCCGGATCAATAGAATACTTCTCATCACCTGCAGAGATAGCACCTGAAGGACATTCATCGATGCAGGTTCCGCAAGCCATACAATTGTCACCAATAACGTAAGCCATAGTCTTTAATTTTATTTGTTATGATTAATATTATTGTAAATTATGCAATCGAGCCAAAGAGTGCTCAAGCATTGCAAAGTTAAGAATAATTTCCGAAATACCTAATAATAGGTATCCTTTTTAGCATTCTTTATCACAAGGTTCACTTAAGAGCTATTGACAATCCCAAAAAGATAAAAGGAGGGATAGGGCCGAATGACAGTCTCTTATTTCTTCACAAAGTCAAGGGTAAGATCACCTACATAAATCGCACTCTTACCATTCTGGTCATCGGGAACGGAAACCCCGTCAAGGTTGGTTGCATGCTCCAGGGTTTTAAAGAAGGAATGAGAATGCCCGCCCAGGACCAGATCAATATAACGTGTACCCTGTATAAGGTCTTCATCGTCCTGGGCATCATGAATATCCCACCCCAGATGAGAAAGACAGATGACCAGATCACATTTCTTTTTCTTCTTCAAGTAGGTAGCCACGCGCAAAGCTGTTTTAACCGGATCCAAAAACTTCACACCCACACATTTCCGGTCATCCACGAGACCTTTCAGATGAGGGCTCACGCCAAAGACTCCAATTTTAAGACCCTTGCGATGAAGGATGATCCATGGTTTCACCAGTCCCTGGACAGGTGTACCCGTAAAATCATAATTAGCACACAAAATCGGGAAATGGGCTTCCTTAAATATCCGGGCCATATTGTCCAAGCCAAAATCAAACTCATGATTTCCGATAACCGCTGCATCATAGTGCATGATATTCATCAAGCCTATTTCCACATCACCCTTGAATAACGTATAATAAGGAGATCCTTGTGAGAAATCGCCACTGTCAAACAGCAGCAGATCAGGATGTATGGTCCTTTGCTGCTTAACCATGGAGACACAACGGAAAAAGCCGCCGCGGTTAGCCCAGAAAGTATCTGCAAGATTCTTGCTTAAAGGCATGATACAACTATGTACATCATTGGTATGCAAGATGATCAGTTCTTTCTTGTGCGCATAGAGTGGAGAAAGAGACAACAAAAGCACAAAAAGAAGAAAATAAAAACTCTTTTTCATTTTTTATTAAATAAAGAATCCATTCAAATTTAAAACTTGTCAGAGGACGAAGAAACAGGAAGAAGTGTCCTGTTGCCCCTGTTCTCTAAATTACTTGACGACAATCCGCCCCTCAACCTGAGGATTGACGACCTTGCCCTCCTTCATTTGCTGCTTGAAGTAAGCCTCAATGATAAAGCGGACATCATTCTTCTTCTCCTGAGGAGAAACCACATCTGTACCCTTCTGGAACGCCACCATATCATCATTGCCCTGAGCGAGGTAATCCAGTGTAGCCACACGATAGGAGCCATCCGGATCCACAGGCCGGCCATGCACCTGGGCATCCAGGAGCTGACCACTCCTGGAAATGGCGAGACGAACCCCTCTGCTCACCCCTTCACCGCCTCTCATGGCGATCTGCCGGAACAAGTCGAGGACATCGGAACCTTTAAGAGTAAGGAAACAGATCTTGTTCTCAAAGGGAGCAGCATCCAGAATAGCCCCGACCGTAATCGGGCCCTTGGGTAAGGCAGCACGGATCCCTCCGATGTTATAAACGGCAAAGTCCGGATGCTCATTAAAGGACTCCCCTCCCCATAAGAGAATATCCGAGAACAGATCAGAGAGCGCGCTTTCCGGTCTCCGCTTAGCCATGTATTTTGCTGAATATCCCACGACAGGGTTCATCATACTGTCCACCACATAAGTATAGGGAGCGACAAAAGCCGCCGCCCTGGCATCCGGTGAAGCATCGTATGTGCTGTCTATCAAGATTCTCTGACGGGAAATGCCGCTCAGCGCATAGTGCGAACCACTGCAGGATACTCCAAGAAGCGCAATAGAAAAAAGTCCTGAAATCAAAAATTTATTCTTCATCTTCGTTCGATTTGCTGCAAAGTTAAGGAAAAAGCGACGAAAGAAAAAAGAAAAGAGTTGGAAATTTGGTGAAACAAGGAAAATGTAGTAACTTTGCAACGCTTTTCGACGTAACCGCTGGCTTCAGAATGAGTTGCTTGCCATGTTGCGTTTGAACGACAAACAATATTTAATAATAAAGAAATGGATTTAGTTAAAGTTGCTGAGGAAGCATTTGCAACCGGCAAGAAATTCCCGGAGTTCAATCCAGGAGACACAATCACTGTCGCTTACAAAATTGTCGAGGGTAACAAACAGCGTTTGCAGTTGTACCGTGGTGTCGTTATCAAGATTTCAGGCATTGGAGACAAGAAGCGTTTTACCGTCAGGAAAATGTCCGGAACAGTAGGTGTTGAGCGTATCTTCCCACTTGAATCACCGCATATCGAATCAATAGAGGTAAACAAGCGTGGCAAGGTCCGTCGTGCCAAACTCTACTATCTGCGTAATCTGACCGGCAAGAAGGCCCGTATTCAAGAGAAGAGAACGGCTACAGACGACAAATAAACCCTGCCATTTATTCAAAGAGACGAATAAAAAAGAGATCCGATATTTTATCGGATCTCTTTTTTATTAGATAAAGGACAGATCATTCATCCTTACTTTCATAGTTCATCCGTCCATCATCATCCCCATGCAAGGCATCACGGAAATCATTCCAGCTCTGGAAACCGGCAAAAAGAGCCAGTCTGTCCTTTGCCTTTGGAGACAATGAATTCAGATGCAGATGGTGCTTTCCGACTATAGAAAGTAACTTACTGACATCCGAATGCAAATCTATTTTCTTTCCGATTTCCCTCTCAACATCCTTAATTAATACTTTCCTGTAACTTTTCATAACTCTAACATACTAAACACGTGCAAAGATAGTTTTTTTTACACTAACATCATCATAAAAAGATACTTTTCGATCACTCATAGCTAAAAAAAGTAAAAAAGCCATTTCACTGTTTTTCTCCAAAGTCCGGGAAGTCATTTCTCCTGTCCTCCTGCAGTTAAAAACCACCATCAGCCATGCCTGCACAACTGATAAAAACAAAGATTTCTTTTTGCTTTTCCACCGATTTCCATTATCTTTGCAAGAAAGAATTTAAATTCCCTATAGAATGAAAGAATTAGCTTTAAAGTACGGATGCAATCCCAATCAGAAACCTGCCCGTATCTTCATGGACAACGGCGGAGAACTCCCGGTACAGGTTCTCAACGGACGTCCCGGTTACATCAATTTTCTCGATGCCTTGAACAGTTGGCAACTCGTAAAGGAATTGAAAGAAGCCACTGGCATGCCGTCAGCCGCCAGTTTCAAGCATGTCTCACCGGCAGGAGCCGCTATCGGCCTTCCCCTGAATGATACCCTCAAGCACATCTACTTCGTCAATGACATCAACTTCGAATTATCTCCACTGGCCTGCGCCTATGTCCGTGCCCGCGGAGCAGACAGGATGAGTTCTTACGGTGATTTTGCCGCATTGAGTGACATCTGTGACGAGGCTACAGCCCATCTCATCAAGCGAGAGGTCAGTGACGGTGTCATCGCACCGGGATATACTCCAGATGCACTGGCTATTCTGAAACAGAAGAAGAGGGGCAATTATAATATCATTCAGGTTAACCCGGACTATCAGGCTCCCGAATTTGAGCGGAAACAGGTATTCGGAGTTACTTTCAAGCAAAGACATAACGATATTAAACTCGGTGATCCGAATATCTACGAGAACCGCCCCACGCAGAACAAGACGATTCCAGAAAAAGCCCTGCGGGACCTGATCATCAGCCAGATTACCCTGAAATATACCCAGAGCAACAGTGTCTGCTACGTCAAAGACGGTCAGGCTATCGGCATCGGAGCCGGACAGCAGAGCCGTATCCACTGTACCCGTCTTGCCGGAAACAAGGCAGATGTCTGGTGGCTCCGCCAGAATCCCAAAGTGATGGCCCTGCCTTTCAAGAAAGGTATTCACCGTGCAGACCGGGACAATGCTATTGATGTCTACATCAGTGAGGAGCATGATGATGTCCTTCGTGACGGAGCCTGGCAGAAAGTATTCACAGAGAAGCCAGAGGTTCTGACAATGGAGGAAAAGAAAGCCTGGGTGGCCCGGAACACTGATGTCATATTGGGCAGTGATGCCTTCTTCCCCTTCGGAGACAATATAGAGCGGGCTCACAAGAGTGGCGTGAGATACATCGCTCAGGCAGGAGGCAGCATCCGTGACGATAATGTCATCGAGACCTGTGACAAGTATGGCATTGCCATGTGCATGACAGGTGTCCGCCTGTTTCATCATTAAAGGATACAACTATGAGCGACGACATCGAAGATATCATCGAGCATGGCATCATCTTCAAGGGTTCTCCGAGCGAAGATCCTGAGGGCAGCAAACCGAAAGTGAAAACCAAGGCAAAGAAAAAGAAGTATATTACCGGAACCCATGGCAGCGGATCTGCCCATCAGAAAGCCAAATACCGGCTGCAGAGGGCGAACCGGAAGCATAAGGGTAACCGCAAAGAAAGATAAGCAATTCCCTCAAAGCTATTTTCTGACCACTTGGCAGGAGTCCCCGTTTACGATAAAGAAAATCCCGGATCACCATTGCAAGATGATAATCCGGGATATTCATATATAGTAAGGAGATTGACTTAGTCGTGGAGGAGCAAAATGCACCATTTTGGGGTACCATTATGAACTATAATAGAAA
>DHOX01000037.1:0-222 GCA_002409785.1 Prevotella sp. UBA5379
TTCTTCCATTATCAAATCGTAAGTCGAACAGCACTTAATCTTCATCTTTCGTTCAATATATCGATAAAAAGCAATAGATATGAAAGGGATTATCAATCTTTTTACTACCTTTGTACCCAACTGAGACATACATATAAACTTCATGATTTACAAATTTGACTTTCTCATTATTGGCGGTGGCGTCGCCGGTATGAGCTATGCATTAAAAGTAGCCAACAGCGG
>DHOX01000037.1:452-8217 GCA_002409785.1 Prevotella sp. UBA5379
ATCGCTTCTGTAACCAATCTCAAAGTGGACAATTTCGACAAGCATATAGAAGACACAATGATCGCCGGAGATTTCATTTCCGACAGAAAGGCTGTAGAACATGTAGTACGAAATGCACCGGAAGCCATTAATGACTTGTTGCAGTGGGGAGTAAACTTTGACAAAAAAGAAGACGGCTCCTTTGATTTGCACCGGGAAGGAGGACACAGTGAATTCCGGATCTTACACCACGCTGATGACACCGGCTATGAGATACAACGAGGCCTGATGGCTGCGGTCAAAGCAAACAAGAACATTACCATTTTCGAGAACCATTACGCTGTAGAGATAATCACCCAACATCATTTAGGCGTTGAGGTAACGCGCAAGACGCCGGACATAGAATGCTATGGCGCCTATATCCTGAATCCTGACACACAGAAGATAGATACCTTCCTGAGTCGCGTCACCCTCATGGCTACAGGTGGTACCGGTGCGGTATATGCCACGACCTCCAATCCCAACATCGCAACCGGTGATGGTATCGCTATGGCTTACCGAGCCAAAGGTACGGTAAAAGACATGGAGTTTGTCCAGTTTCACCCTACGGTGCTCTACAACCCTGCAGAGACTCATCCAGCCTTTCTCATTACCGAAGCACTGCGGGGCTATGGGGGCATATTGCGGCTGCCCGACGGCGAGGAATTTATGCAGAAATATGACAAGCGCCTGTCCTTAGCCCCTCGCGACATAGTGGCAAGGGCCATCGACCGGGAGATGAAGATCCATGGGCTCAACCATGTTTGTCTCGATGTGACCCACAAGGATGCAGAAGAAACCAAAAGGCAATTTCCGAACATCTATGCCAAGTGTCTGTCTATAGGCATTGATATGACCAGGCAGTATATCCCTGTATGCCCCAGCGCCCACTACATGTGCGGAGGTATCAAGGTCAATCTCAACGGCGAGAGCTCCATCAAGAGACTTTATGCCGTGGGGGAATGCTCATGTACAGGGTTGCACGGTGGCAATCGTCTGGCCAGCAACTCGCTGATAGAGGCTGTGGTCTATGCAAAGTCTGCCGCAGAACATTCGATCAAAATGATCGACAATTATACCTATAATATGCACGTTCCGGAATGGAACGACGAGGGTACAATGAGTAATGAGGAAAAAGTGCTCATCGCACAAGATGAAAGGGAAGTAGGCCAGATCATGTCAAACTATGTGGGCATCGTGCGCAGCAACTTACGCCTGCACCGGGCATGGAAGCGCCTTGACCTGTTGTATGAAGAGACTGAAGAACTCTTCAAGCGCGTGAAACCTACGCGGGACATCTGCGAACTGCGCAATATGATCAACGTGGGCTACCTGATCACGCGTCAGGCCATTGAGCGTAAGGAAAGCCGGGGACTGCACTATACGATAGACTATCCCAAACATGCCTACGACAAGAAATAACAAAGTGCCAGACCTCTAAAAACAGAAAAGACAACATGAAAATGACTGAGGAAAAATGGTTAAAGAAGGGGTTCATTGATGAAGCTGTTCCTGAGGGCATAGCAATCAAAGAGGAAATCCGCCGGATGTGTAAAGAAAAGAACGCCGTAATCATGGCTCACTACTATACAGACGGTGAGGTACAGGACATCGCCGATTTTGTAGGCGACAGTCTTGCGTTGGCACAACAGGCGGCGGCCACGGATGCTGACATCATCGTCATGTGCGGCGTTCACTTCATGGGTGAGACCAATAAGATATTATGCCCGGAAAAGACCGTACTCCTCCCCGACCTCAATGCTTCGTGCTCATTGGCCGAGAGTTGCCCGGCTGAAGACTTCAGGAAGTTTATTGAAGCCCACCCAGGACACACGGTAATCAGTTATGTCAACACATCTGCCGCCGTCAAGGCTTTGACCGATGTGGTAGTCACCAGCAGCAATGCCCGCCAGATCGTGGAATCATTCCCCAGGGACACACCGATCATTTTCGGTCCGGACGAGAATCTCGGCGGATACATCAACAGCCTCACGGGTCGTAATATGGTGCTTTGGCACGGGGCCTGCCATGTGCACGAGAAGTTCTCCGTAGAGAAGATCCTAAAACTCAAAGAAGAACATCCCAATGCAAAAATACTCGCTCATCCGGAGTGCAAAGGACCTGTCGTGAAACTGGCTGACAAAGTAGGCAGTACAGCCGCCCTGCTTAAATTCAGCATCGCGGACGAAGCTCAGGAGTTCATCGTAGCCACCGAGAGCGGCATCCTTCATAAGATGCAGAAATCGGCTCCACACAAATTGTTCATCCCTGCCCCGCCCGACGACAGTACATGCGCATGCAACGAATGCAACTTCATGAAACTGATTACGCTGGAAAAGGTATACAACTGTTTGAAATATGAGTGGCCGGTCATTGAAGTCAACCCCCAGATTGCCCAAAAAGCCATTCGCCCCATCAACAAAATGCTCGAGTTATCCAGACAGTTGGGATTGTAATCAGCAAATACGGATATATCATCAAATCACAACTTAGATCATCATTCAACCATATAATTATGCTATCAGTAGACGAACTTAACGACAAGTTGATTGACTTGGCTTTTAGTGAGGACATCGGCGACGGCGATCACACCACCCTATGCTGTATTCCTACAGATGCCATAGGAGAAAGCAAACTGCTCATCAAACAGGAGGGCATTTTCGCCGGCATGGAGATTGCCCAAAAAGTACTTCACCGCTTTGACCCTGAATTGAAAATCCAAATATTTATCCACGATGGAGCACACGTGAAACCCGGTGACATCGTCATGAGCGTAAAAGGACGTGAGCAGAGTTTGCTTCAGACCGAGCGGCTCATGCTCAACATCCTGCAACGCATGAGTGGCATAGCAACCATGACCCATCGGTATCAGCAGGCCCTCATTGACGCCGGAACGAAGACCCGTGTGCTTGACACGCGCAAGACCACACCGGGAATGCGCATGATGGAAAAGGAGGCTGTCAAAATCGGCGGGGGTATGAACCATCGCATCGGTCTTTTCGACATGATTCTGCTTAAGGATAACCATATCGACTTCTGTGGCGGTGTGCACAATGCCATATCACGGGCCAAGGCATATTGCAAGACCCACCGGAAGGACCTGAAAATAGAGTGTGAAGTGCGCAACTTCAAAGAACTTGATGAAGCTCTTGCCGAGGGATGCGACCGCATCATGTTCGACAACTTCACACCAGAGGAAACACGTGAGGCTGTCAAGCGGGTAGCAGGACGTTGCGAGACGGAGTCGAGCGGAGGTATAACTTTTGACAACATGATCCCCTACGCCCAAGCCGGCGTAGACTTCATTTCTTTCGGTGCACTCACCCACAGCGTCACGGGATTGGATATGAGTTTTAAGGCAGCAGGCAGCGACAAACTGGTCATCAGGTAAGAGATGCATCAAGACAAATTCATTACCAGGCCGTGGAAACATCGTTACCAGACTTTGGAGACATCGTTACCAGGCCGCGGAGACATCGTTACCAATATAGGGTAATACGCTTGTCAGAAGAAGGTAATGAATTCTGAATTAAGACCAATGATAATCTCAGTGATTGGTAGTAATCAGACGCACGCTGTCTGCCTTGATCCGGATCTGAAGCCATTTCCTCATACTTTCCCGCTGAACCGTATTGATATGCCGTCCATAACCAGTACCCACAATAGCAACCACATAATTTGCGACGGTATCCTTCTTGGACTGGGCAACAGGAGAAAGGGCCAGGGACAGGACTCCAGGATAGAGAGTGGACATCTCCCGGCGAACCTGAGGAGTCATCTCCTCATAACGCGTATAAGAAGTCAGTCGATCTTCCAGATTCACGATCCTGTTTTGCTGTGCCTGTATGGTCTGTGTATCCCCGCTCTTGAGATCAGACATCGCATTGATGCGATCCCCCAGCATGAGCAGACTGTCCGACTGTGAGCCCTGGATCACCTGAAGCCGATAACCTTTCAAGTGATAATCCGGTAATTTATCTTCGAATCCACGGATTGATTCTGCCGAAATCTCCTTACCGACAGCTACCAGTTTAAGCGTTTTTGTATCCGGATCCACCTGATTGGAAATGATCTGGGAACCTCTCACATTACATACATCCTTGATAAATGTATTGACATTATTTTTAAAAATGCTCTCACGGAAGATATGGACAGTCATCAACGCTGCCGGAATCATCGTGATGACGACAATAGAGATGATCCACCTGCGGACTCTTTTGGCGCGGGCCGCATTCTGTTGTTCTTTCCTGTGATATTTCATCATCCGGACTCCCAGGAAGGTAGACAAACAGATAAAGACCGTATTGATAAAGAACAGATAAATAGCCCCTAAGAAATAGTAAACATTAGCATGGGCAATACCATATCCTGCCGTACAAAGCGGAGGCATAAGCGCTGTAGCAATGGCAACGCCCGGAATGACATTTCCCTTCCCTTTTGTAGCAATGGCAATAAATCCGGCAGCGCCACCACAAAAGGCGATCAGGACATCATAAAGGGTGGGCGCAGTCCTCGCCAGCAATTCCGACTGAGCCTCACCGAAAGGAGAGAGCAGGAAATAAACAGTTGCCGTAACGATACTGATGATCGTAGCCCCCAGAAAGTTTTTAAGGGCTGATTTCAACAGCGCCAGGTCATTGATGCCCACAGCCAGCCCCATGCCGATGATCGGTCCCATCAAGGGAGAAATAAGCATGGCTCCAATGATTACAGCCGTTGAGTTGACATTAAGGCCCAAAGAAGCGATAAAGACAGCAAAAATGAGTATCCACAGTTGGGCGCCACGGAAATGCACGCCATTGGTAATATTCTCTATGACCGTCCTTTCATCTTCTCTGTCTGCAAAAATGTTGAAATAACTTTTCAACGTCTCCAGTAAAGATACATTTGTCTGTTCCATTTCCCGCATTAAGTACCTATAGAAGGCAAATATACGGAAAATCCATGAAAATCACAGCATAATCCGTCAAAAAAGACACTTTCTGTTACCCCAATATTCATTTCCCATCAGACATCAGCAAAAGAAAAGGACACAATAAAGGCATTATCTGATGAGTACATACCACACAACTTGCTATTCCGGATTTTTTTTTGTACCTTTGCAACAATAGAACAAAGATACTGTTATTGACCCGCCTATGCGTAACCATCCGTGACTTCTCCCACAGACCTTACCTAAGGAATCCCTCATTACCGCTTTCTTTATCAAGGTCCGATTCATCCTGACTCAACAGCTTTAAGCAGACTGACACGACTTTGACATCTATGGAGCAATAGGAAGTGAAGACTTTCTGTTTCACCTTTTGGTCCAAAAAAGAATTAAAATCAACCGGACTATCAATCCGCACATAATAAACAATATGGCAAAAAGTTTTTCATTTAACAAAAGACAGAAAGAAAAATTAAAACAGCAGAAGAAACTAGAAAAGCAAAAGCGCAAGGAACTCCGCAAAAGTCAAGGTAAGAGCTCCATGGATGATATGATTGCTTACGAGGACGATTACGGTCAGCTCCATTCCTCTCCGGACAACATTGTCAAAGATGAGGTGAAACTAGAAGATATTGAAGTCTCCACCCCAAAGAAGAGCGAAGACGAAGAGGAAAACGCTTTCCTGACAGGAAAGGTATCCTATCTCAATGTAGAAAAAGGCTATGGCTTTATCCAGCAGGAAGATACGAGAAACAGTTATTATTTCCGTCTGAGCAATGCTCCTGAAGAAATTGAGATAGAGGACAAGGTTACCTTTCTGACCGAAGACAGTGCAAGGGGCAAAAACGCTATACATATTGCCATCGTCAGCAGATAACCGAGGTATACCCTATTATCCATGGATCTTTTTGATTCCGCTGCTCAAGACCTGCGGTCAGATTCCGCTCCTCTGGCTTCCCGCATGCGGCCAACTACACTTGATGAGGTAGTTGGCCAGCAGCATATTATCGGGAAAGGGAAACTGCTCTATCGCTGTATCAAAGCTGATAAGTTGTCTTCCATTATTCTTTATGGTCCTCCCGGAACCGGAAAGACCACACTTGCCCGTGTGATTGCCAATACGACCAGCGCAGACTTCAGGCAAGTAAATGCAACAACCTCCGGCAAGAAAGACCTCGAAGAGGTGGTCAAGGCTGCCAAATATAATTTCGGGGCCTATCAGAAGAAAACGATCCTTTTTATTGACGAGATTCATCGGTTCAACAAAGCCCAACAGGACTACCTCCTGCCATACGTGGAAGACGGTACCGTCATCCTCATCGGCGCGACTACCGAGAATCCTTATTTTGAAGTGAATGGCGCGCTCCTTTCACGTTCCACCCTTTTCGAGTTGAAGCCGCTTACCCCCGACGATCTTCTGATTCTGGTCCAGCGCGCCTTTACCTGCAAGAAGGGCCTTGCCACAGCCCACGCCCGGATTGATCCGGACGCAGCCCGGTTTCTTGCCGAGACGGCCGACGGTGATGCACGCGCACTCTATAATGCACTTGAGTTGGCGACGGAGACCACAGACCGCGGTCAAGACGGGTGGATACACATTACCCTTGACACCGCACACGAATGCATTCAGAAACGGGTCATCCGCTACGACAAAAGCGGGGATCACCATTATGATACCATTTCAGCCTTCATCGAGAGCATGAAGCATACCGCTCCTGATGCCACCCTTTATTACCTTGCCCGTATGCTCGTTGCAGGAGAAGATCCGAAATACATAGCCCGCCGCATCTGTGTCTGCGCCTCCGAAGACATCGGGCTGGCCGATTCCAACGCCCTGGCAGTAGCCGTCAATGCCTTTCTTGCCGTAGAGCGTATCGGTATGCCCGAATGCCGGGAAATCCTTGCCCATGCCGCCCTTTATGTCTGTATGGCTCCGAAGTCTGATACCTGTCAAGGCATCAATACAGCCATGAAAGATGTACAAAGGACCGGCAACGCGCCTATTCCAGCGTTCCTCCAAGATGCAAGTTATAGCGGTGCACGCAAACTTGGCCGGGGGAAAGGACTCCTCAACATCCACAAATATCCGAATCATTATATCCAACAGCCCTGCCTGCCAGAAGAGCTATCAGACAGGACCTATTTCCATCCCACCGGTCAAGGAGATGAAAAACGATTAATCGACTATTTTAAAAAGATAACCCAGGAAGGGAACCATCACACAACAGAAAAAGAATCCGAAAGATGAAAATTCTCAATGAACGTATCCTAAAAGACGGAAAATGTTATCCGGGAGGTATCCTGAAAGTAGACCAGTTTCTCAACCACCAGATGGATCCGAATCTGATGAAGCAGTGCGCCGTAGAGTTCATCAAGCGCTATGCTGGAACAGAGATCAACAAAATCCTTACCATCGAAGCATCCGGTATCGCACCTGCCATCATGATGGGATTTCTCCTTGACCTGCCCGTAGTCTTTGCCAAGAAGAAGAAACCATCCACAATGGATCACCTGCTTTCAACGACCATTTTTTCCTTTACCAAGCAACGGGAATATCAGGTAGTCATCTCCAAAGACTACCTGACCCCAAAAGACAAAGTACTGTTCATTGATGATTTCCTGGCCTTCGGAAATGCCGCCAACGGGATCATTGATCTTTGCAGACAGGCCGGCTGTGACCTTGTCGGCATGGGCTTTATTATCGAAAAAGCTTTCCAGCATGGGCGAGAAGTTATCGAAAAACAAGGCATACGCTGCGAATCTCTGGCCATCGTCGAATCTCTCGACCACTGCAGGATCACGCTGAAAGATTAAATG
>DHOX01000037.1:8462-24173 GCA_002409785.1 Prevotella sp. UBA5379
AGTTTACTTGGCATCATAATGAGTATCCAGATATACCACATGAGTTTGCAGATATTCCTCCAGTCCGTGCTTACCGTCAGCACCGCCGATACCTGACTTCCTCCAACCGGCATGGAAGCCCTGGACAGCTTCAAAGTTCTCCCGGTTGATATACGTTTCACCATATTTCAATTCCCGGTTCAACTTTACGGCCATATCCAGATCCTTTGTATAGATAGACGATGTCAGGCCATACTCACAGTCATTGGCCATATTGATAGCCTCATCAATGGTATCATAGGTTACGACAGGCAGGACCGGGCCGAAAGTTTCCTTCTGCACAATATCCATATTCTGTTGTGCCTGATCAAGGATAGTCGGTTCAATAAAGTAACCTTTGTCCCCGATACGGTGGCCCCCGCAAATCAATTTACAACCCTGGTCTACCGCATGTTCAATCTTCTCCAGGACAGAATCCAGTGCCTTTCTCTCAATCAGCGGTCCCATATCCAACTCTGCTGTCCGGGATGGATCCCCCACCCTGACAGCCTTGAACCCGGCCACGAGCTTGTCCATAAAAGCATCTTTTATGCTCCTATGGACATACACACGTTCCACATTATTACATACCTGGCCCGTATTGATGATACGTGAGTCGATAATTGCCTTCACAGCCAAATCAAGATCAGCATCAGGCAGGACGATAGCAGGAGCCTTGCCGCCTAATTCCAGGGAAACCTTCGTAATATTCTCGGCGGCAGCATGCATGATCTGTTGACCGGCGCTCACGCTTCCCGTCAAGCTCACCATTCCCACCTTCGGATTCGAGGCCAGGGCATGGCCGACGACAGATCCCCGTCCAAACACCACATTCACCACCCCGTCCGGAAGTCCCACTTCCTGGCAGATCTGGGCAAAAACGTACATATTTTCAGGGGTCAACTGAGATGGTTTCATCACGATGGTATTTCCGGTGACCAGTGCCGGGGCAGCCTTTCTGGCAATCAGGAAGAACGGGAAATTCCACGGCAGGATACCAGCCGTAACCCCTATGGGACGTTTGAACAGAAAAATGTTCTCATTCGGACGGTCACTCGGTATCACTTCTCCCTCATAGCGGCGTGCCCATCCTGCCATATAGTCGAAATATTCCGCCGTAGAAGCGACCTCACCCGCAGCCAGCGTCTGGGTTTTCCCTCCTTCACGCACGATAATATCAGCAATCTCAGGAGATCGTCTCCGGATTTCCTCGGCAATCTTTCTCAAGTAAACAGCCCGTTCGACAGAAGGCGTCTTTTCCCAATCTCCCTGGGCCTTTTCAGCAGCTTCCACGGCCACGGCAGCATCTTCCGCCGTTCCGTCCGGCTGTCTACAGATTACTTTTTCTGTAGCCGGATTCAGCACATCAATCCATTTTCCTGATTTGTTCTGGACGAATTGTCCATTAATAAACATTTTTAGTTCTTTCATAGCATTATCGGATAAATAAGTAAAAATAAAGTCTCTCACACTTTCTCTGATGGAAACAAAGATAGTGATAAAAGGCCCAGATTGTTCTAATCCGGTCCTATTTGCACAATATTTAACATTTCTTCAAAATCCTGTACATTGAAGGCCTCTCCCGGCGCGACAGGACCTATTTATCCAAGGGATGCCCCGATTGTACCCATTCCTGTAATCCTCTATCCAGATTGACCACTTTGAATCCCTCTTTTTTCAAGATCCTGGCAGCTCTCATACCCCTGATTCCAGTCTTACAATAGACATAAGTACGCTGCTTCCGATCCAGTTTCCGCAAAGCCTTGTCTTTAAAATCAGGCTGCTTCACATCTATATTGACGGCATACGCAATATGGCCCGTACGATACTCTTCCGGAGTACGGACATCAACCAGTTGGACATGATTTTCCATTATCGCCTGCTCAAACTGACCGGCACTTTCCGTTTTGATCGCCCTTCCTGCCGTACAACCGGATAGCGTAAGCCCTATCACGATGATGACGATTCCAGCTATTTTATTTTTCATTTTCATCGAATATACGTAACACCTTATCTACGATCGGTGCCATATCATAATATTTATACTCAGCCAGTCTTCCGCCGAAGATCACATTTTTCTCCTGATCAGCAAGCGTCTTGTACCTCAGATACAAGTCATTATTACGCTTATCATTTACAGGATAATAAGGTTCCATGCCTTCTTTCCACTCCGTGGAATATTCGCGCGAGATGACCGTCTTCGGATTCTTATACACGTCCTGGCCGAACATTTCAAAGTGCTTATGCTCTATGATACGCGTATAAGGGACTTCACGGGCGGTGTAGTTGACGACCGCATTGCCCTGATAGTTAGGCATATCCAGCACTTCCTGTTCAAACTTCACCGTGCGGTACTGGAGTTTTCCGAAACGGTACCCGAAAAACTCATCTATTTTTCCGGTAAACACCATCTGATCAGCCATAGCGCGCCATTTATCCGGATGAGCGAAATAGTCCTCTCCTGCCACCGTATCTGCATCCCTCAAAAGGCTACGGATAAGTACGTTATAGCCACCCTTGGGGATACCCTGATAAGCATCATTGAAATAATTATTGTCAAAGACAAGCCTCACCGGCAATCTCCGGATGATGAAAGCAGGTAACTCCGTACACTTCCTGCCCCACTGTTTCTCCGTATACCCTTTGATGAGCCGTTCATAGACCGTTTTGCCAATAAGCAACTGAGCCTGCTCTTCCAGGTTACGAGGTTCATGAACACCGGCTGCATCCAGTTTCCGCCGCATCTCTGCCCGTTCAGAGTCTAATTTTTCCTGGGCCTCAGTAGGAGTCACTACTCCCCACATCTGATAAAAGGTGTTCATATTGAAAGGCAGATTATACAACTTCCCTTGATAGTTGGCTACCGGAGAATTCGTATACCGGTTAAACTCTACGATTGAATTGACAAAGTCCCACACCCGTTTACTGGAAGTATGAAAAATATGTGCACCGTATTTATGGACATGAATACCTGCCACATCCTCACAATAAAGATTACCTCCCAGTTGTGGTCTCTTGTCTATCACCAGGCACTTCTTTCCTCGTTGCATTGCCATAAAGGCAAACATAGCCCCATAAAGTCCAGAGCCTACGATCAAATAGTCATATTCAGCCATTGCCAATTTCTTAAATCCGTTATTTCATGTTGTTCCATAGAACTGTCAGAGTCACGTCACCGATCTTAATCCGCCTTGCAACTCCTAATCTGTTTCAAAGGTAGGAAAATAAAATCGAAAGTGCAAGATTCAAATACTTTTTCTTAAAGGCTCATTATCCTCAGAAAGGAAGTTCCACAGAAACATGCCAAGAGCACTCCCCAAACGGGAACACCCTCCTAATGGTCAGCAGAATGAGTTCTTCCATGAGTAATATCCAACTTCAGAAGATTTGAGACCATTCTCTTTTTCTCCGGTTCACGAGGCGAAGGATCCGGATTCGGCTTTTTGAGTTCTGGATAGGAAATACGGGTATGATAAATGGACATCAAACGTTCAATGAGCACCACCTTAGCCTGTGCAATATCCCGGAAAGTAATAGGACATTCTTTGAAGAAGCCTTCTGCCACCTGTCCATCAATCAACCTGTTGACCAGATCACTGATGCTCTTTTCCGTATGCTCCGGCAATGATCGTGAGGCAGCTTCCACCATGTCCGTCATCATCAGGATAGCCTGTTCACGGGTAAACGGATTCGGACCGGGATAACGGAAATCTGCGGGATTTACTTCCTCGCCGGGATGCTCATTCTTATATTTCACATAAAAATACTTGGTCAGTCCCGTTCCATGATGCGTGACGATAAAGGCTTTCAGAACGCTCGGCAGACCGATCTGATCAGCAATCTTCATACCCCCCGTAACATGGCCGATAATAATCCGGGCACTTTCCTTGCAAGTCATCTTGGCATGAGGGTTCACACCAGCCTGATTCTCCGTAAAGAATACCGGATTGGTCATCTTCCCAATATCATGATACAAAGCTCCGGTACGAACCAGCAAACTGTTGGCACCAATCTTATTGGCAATTTCTGCAGCCAGGTTAGCAACAGTGATAGTATGCTGGAAGGTTCCCGGAGCGATCTCACTCAGTCTCCTTAATATCCCTTTGTTCGTATTGGACAGTTCTACCAGTGTCACATCAGAGACAAACCCGAAAGTCTTCTCTATCAGATACATCAGAGGATTAGCCAATAGCAGGAACACGCCATTAATAAAGAAATAGGTATACATGCTCCGGTCCATCCTCATGACATGATTGCTCTGCAGCAGATTCAGGGAGAAATATACAGCTACGCTGGCCAGGGTGACAAACAATGCCGTCTTGATGAACTGCAGACGGCTGGAAAGTTCACGCAGGGAATAGATTGCCACAATTCCCGCTATCAACTGGACGATAATAAACTCATACTGGTATTTTACTGCCGCGGCACAGATCAGGATCATCGTAGCATGAGTGACAAAAGCTGTCCTGGAATCCATAAATACCCTTACAAAGATAGGGGCCAGGGCAAAAGGAATGATATAAACGCTGAAAATATTATGCTCCATCATCAGTGAAGTCAGTATGGGAAAGATGATGATCATGGAATAGAGCATCATGATATTACGAGTCTTGTCAAAATAGTCTTTCCGGAACAAGAACAAATATAAGGTGAAGAGCACAACGAGAACAGATACGAAAATCAATTGCCCGACGGTGGTAGAGGTCAATTCTGCCCGGGTAGCACTCCTTCGCTTCATCTCTTTCTCGTATGAGTTCAGCACCCGGTATTCATAGTCGTCAATGATTTGTCCCCTGTCAATAATTTTCTGCCCTCTCAGCACCATTCCACTGGCCAGAGGGATAGCACCCAGAAGATCTTTTTTCTCCGCCATACTCTTTTTCCGGTCATAGACAAGATTCGGCTCGATATAATCATTCAGGTTACAACGTTGAAGGATCGGACGCTCCTTATTCAGTTTCTCATCTATAAAGACTTGCTCGTAAGCTGCAATGGTAGAATAAATCCTGCTTACCTGGGTATTCAGAGCCCGTTTCCCCTCAACGATCCGGATCGTGCTGGTAGAATCCTTATAGATGGCATTATATTCCGGAGTACTGATAATGCCTGACTGATAGAACTGATGGAGACGATCTGCTATCAAGGAAACATAATCTTTAGGCAGGCCCGGAATGCCCGCCTTGAAATCATGAATGAATCGGGTAATATTATCTTTTTCGATCTGTGGATCATAACTGTAATAGGGCTGATACTTTCTCATCAGGGAATCCTTTTCCCCTTGAACAATCTCGTCAGTTTTATAAACAGGAAAATCAAACTTAGCTATAAATGCCCCGTACATCCAAGGTTTACCAATATCATAGCTGAACTGCCGGCCTTCATTCCGTGGCAGAAACCAGACGATAATGAGGACTGTAACACTAATAAAGCCAACCCTTTTCAAGAAATCACGCCAATGGTGGTCGTCCCGCTGTTTGAATAATTTCATGACTATTCTTTAAAAACGTTTATTCCTTGCGAAAGTACAAAAAAAAAGCAAAATACTGAAATCAATCAGATAAAGTCATAAAAAAGCACTGTACCTTCTTATCAGATACAATGCTCACCTTTTTCTTGCTATCCGAAATTCCAGACTCGCCCCCTGCCGTCAACTGAATATCACACCGGAGACATTCTTCACTTGATGATCCGGTAATAATCAGGTTTACGAGGCTTGACGGTATGCGGGTAGCTTGCGGCATAGCCCAGGGAGAGAGCACCCACTCCCACGAGGCCTTCTTCAGGAAGTCCCCACTGCTTCAGCAGAGCTTTACCTTCTTCTGTCCTGAACATAGCATCTTCACGGTTGATCCAACAGGAAGCCAGGCCGATGGAATGAGCTGCCAGCATCATATTTTCCAGAACCAGACTTCCGTCCTTAATATTGTTAACCCAGTCTGCCGGAGCAAAGACCAAGACGAGCGTCGGTGCGTCATAGTAAGGATTACCGGTAGTGCCCATCACCTGTGCGTTCATCCTGACCAATTGTCCGATTTGCTCCTTGTTCTGGACTGCGACGATCCAGGGATCCTGTTTCCCCATGCCGGTAGGAGCCCATGTCCCCGCATCCAGGACTACCTTCAATTCATCATCCTTAATCTGTTCTGCCTTAAAACGGCGGATGCTTCTTCTCTCTCTGATTGCTCTTAATACCTCATTATCCATCATCAATTCATTTTATATTATTTAAAGATCAAGAGAAACCCACTGAACAGAAGGACCCCTGTTAAAATTCAATTCCCCCCGTTCACAGTAGCCTTCGTCTCCTCCTCTTCCTTGATAAGATCTTCTCCCCAGTGTGTCACAGCCTCACGTGCCTCCCGCTCTTTCTCTACCTTTGCTTTTTTAGGATAGAAAATCATGCGTAAGGACTGATTATAATTGAAATAGTTCCACACCCAGTTCAACAGCACAACAGCCTTGTTCCGAACTCCCAGGATAGAACGCAGATGAACCACCAGCCACAACACCCACGCGAAGAAACCCTGGATCTTGACGGTCTTGAAATCGGCCACAGCCTTATTACGTCCCACCGTAGCCATAGAGCCCAGATTTTTGTAATGAAAGGACTTCATCTCCTTCCCCTTCTCCAGCCGGCAGATATTCTTTGCCAGCAACTGCCCCTGCTGGATAGCCACCTGTGCCAATTGCGGATGTCCTTTCGGATAACTTTCATCACCACTCATGATACATTGATCGCCGATGGCAAAGACACTATCCATACCAGGTATCCGATTGAATTCATCCACTTTGATCCGGCCGCCATGGCCGATCATCGACGGATCCATATTACCGATAGAGACCCCTGCGATACCACTTACCCAGATGAATGTGCGAGTAGCGATCTCACTGCCGTCCTGAAGAAGGACTTTATAGTTTTTATAATCCATCACCCGCTTGTTCAACAGGATATTAACTCCCATACGGCGAAGGAATCTCTCTGCTTTTTGAGAAGCTTCCGGTGACATCGCCGAGAGCAACTTAGAGGAAGCCTCTATCAGATAGATATTAATCAGACTATGGTCCAGTTCCGGATAATCATGCGGGATCACACTCTTCTTCATCTCAGAAAGGACCCCGGCGACCTCCACACCAGTAGCACCTCCCCCGACAATGACAAAATTCAGCAACTCCTGGCGTTCCAGATCCGTCGCACAGGTGATCGCCCGTTCCAGATTGGCCAGTATTGCATTCTGAAGTCCCATGGCTTCCGACACATTCTTCATCGGCATCGCTTCCTCAGCTATATGCTTGTTGCCATAGTAATTGGTCGTTGCACCAGCTGCCAGGACGAGATAATCATAATCTACTTTCCCTATAGAGGTCTGAATGATCTTCTTATCAGGAAATACTGAACGGACCTCTGCCATTCGAAAATAAATATTGCGGTTTTTCTTGAAGATCCTCCGAAAGGGGAAAGAAATAGAACTCGGTTCCATTCCTGCCGAAGCCACTTGATAGATCAGTGGTTGAAATTGATGATAGTCGTTCTTATCAATCAGAATAATCTGCATGCCTGAATGGCGCAGTTTGTTTGCCAACTTCAGTCCACCGAAGCCACCACCTACGATGACTACTCGCTTTTTACCATTTCTGTCAATATTCAAACTCATTTTCCAAACTATATTATCAAGTAATTCGCAAAATTACTAAAATAACCTTATTATTACAAGCATGAACGGACAAAATATGTTAAAATAGAATTGGTTCAAATCGAGAAATTATATCATTCCATATCTTTATTTCCATCCTTTACTAAAAAAGATCCAACCCATCGGGAGGTTCCAGATACCTTTCCCCATCAGTTGGATCTTATTCAAAGAGAAATTCCGGAAACTTTGACAGAATCATTCATTCCACTACCGGCATTCCTGTAGCACGAATCATCCTGTCACCTTCAACGGTTACCCTTATTTGCCGTCCGTTCAGACGCTAATTTATCCTCCAGAACCTTCATCCAGTATCCACCGATGACGGAACGAGCCTTGAAGCCTACCATCTTGCCGTCGGTCGTCTCATGCCAGTCACTGATCGGTACCCGTGAAGGAGTCTCATTGATATATCTGTAGACCGGAGCGACAAACTTCAGGAAAGTTTTTGTATTCGGGCTCATGGCTGCCGTCCACATGATCCAGTCACTCTTGGTATATGTCTTCCGGCAGTCCAGGGGCAGGCCGTACTTGTTCTGATGCTTGAGATAATAGGAGATCTCACGCTCCATCGTACCCTTGGGGAACAGGTGCGTTGCCCACAACTTATCCCAGATCATATTATATTTCTGGCTCCAGGTCCCCGGGCGGTCAAAGGACAGACGGTAATGATCACCATCCTTCGCATGTTCTGACCACCACTGGGCCATATCCCGTGCAATCTTGCCATACTTTTCAGCCGTAGACTGCTCTCCTTTCAGAGCTGCCATACGGGCATAGCCTTCTATTCCCATGATTGCCTTCACCGATAAGTTACAGTTATGGGCCCAGTGACCCGCAAAATCATCCGTGCAGAGCTGGTTGGCAGGATCCTGACCGTTCTTCACCAGATAGTCAGCCCACGTGGTCAGAATGTCCCAGTAAGGGTCCACATAATGAGTATTCCCGTCCAACTGGCACAGCATGGAAGAAAGGATCAGCATGTTACCCGACTCCTCCACCGGCATATCACCGCCATAGACCTGACCGTCGGCAATAGGGTAAGTCCCCTGATCATGAGCCGCGAAAGGCTTGGTATAGCGTCCGCTCCGGCTGTACTCGAAGATACTGGTCATCATCGCCTTCTCCAGCGTCGGATTGTAGCAGAAGAACAGCGGAGCCTCAGGATAGGTAAGGTCCACCGTATTCACACACCCGTTGGAATTGTTCTCCTTCGAAAAGAACAACAGGTGGCCGTCCTTGTCCTCAAACAACTTATGAGCAGCCATCACATGGCGATAGGAGCCGGAGAGGATCTCAGCATACTGCACATCGCCCGACTTCAGGCCGTCGTCATAGATTGTCTTGTCCAGACTGCGGCACTGGTCCATGATCGAGGAATAACGGTCCCCCAGGTCCTTGAAAGCCTCGAAGATCGTCTTGCCGTTCCTGGCCCAGTAGCCCTTATAGCGGTGATACATGTATTCTATGTCCTGTACCTCGTCATAGCCCAGCATGGCAAAGCTGGAAATCGGGCTGCTGACCTGGCCGAAATCGTGGACATAGGCCAGGACCGGTGAAGTTGAAGACTTGTAAGAGAAGATCTCTTTCTCACCCGCAGGCAACCGGCCACTGCTGATAAAACTGCCCCGAACCTCATCAGACGTACCCAGACTCACCTTACCGTTGACCGCCGGAAGGTAAACATAGCCCCAGTCAATGCAGATCCCGTCACCCTTTTTGGCCAGGATGGGCTGGTCAATGGTCCCACTTTCCAGGACTTCCATTCCAGCCTTGTACAGTTTACGGGAACGTGTAGGCTGGTCTGCCGTATTCTGTGCAATCTCCGGACTGGCCGACAGGTAAAGTTGGACGTCATGGCTTTTCTTGTCCTTCGAACTCACCTGATACGAGATGTAGTTTACCGGCGTGGAAATCAGGTCCAGGTCATGGATCAGCATCGGAGCCGTGAAGACCAGGTTCAACTCCACCGGGCCGCACTCAAACGAATAATAAGTATCCGTAGCCAGCACGCTGACCGATTCCTGACGCGCCGTCCGGACACCAGCTTCTCCGGAACCCATAAAACGGTAGACGGTGCCATCTACACGAAGCAAGCCGTCAAGGGGCTTGGGGGATCCGGTCCAGTGGGCCGTCGGACCATCCGTAAGATGATCATACGGTGACCAGATCGAGAAATACGGGTCATTGACCACCAGTGGAACTGACGGAAGACGCAGGTGGGTAGCCCTGTAAGGCTGGAAGAACTCCGGTGTCTGCGCCTGAACGCTCACACCAGCACAAAGAGCAAATAGAAAGATTGCTAATTTCTTATAAACATTCATATTGATTTAAGTTAGAAAAAATGTCTAGAAATATACGTGACAGAAAGGTTGATCGTTTAAATTCACTGACAGACAGAAACCTATAGCATTTTCCTTGATATTTTACCTTCCTCAGCCTCTCCCCAGCCACAGGGGAAAAGTAAAGAAATCCCTGTCCAGACAGACCTTTCACCCGCAAAGATAATAAAAATAAGCCTAATGGACAAATAATTTCTTTTTGCTGCCCATTATTTTCATAGTTCATCCAGCTCATACGAAGAAAATGATGGCATACCGGAGTTCACCATGCCGGTACACCATCATACTTGCAAGACAGAATCTTCTGAAATTAAGAAGTAAATATAATCCAAATGCAGATTATAACCTAACGCAAAAGTCATATTCTATAGAAAGGCGTTATTCTCTATCTGCAAGATTTCTTTGATTTTTTTCTTTTCTTCAGAAAGAACATAAAAAACAGTGACAGCACACTGATGACTGCCAGCATCCTGAAAGAGGAAAGATAACTGAGCAATTCTGAATTTTTCAGGACTTCAACATTCAGCAGGCCGTTGCATACCGTTTGGGCTGAATTTGCATTCATCCCTGAACTCTGAAGCAGATGTGACATACCCTGAACGGTCTCCATTGTACTATTGGAATACGGGGTGATGTCTGCAGACAACTGCGACTGATACAGAGCCTGGGCATTTGTGATGTGGGTACCGATCATGGCCAGTCCCACAGCTCCGCCCAGTTGCTTTGCCATATTGCTCAGTCCTGCTCCTTGTCCGAGATCCGGACCGGAAAGTCCCTGAATGGACATCATGATAACCGGCAGCATGAAAAGACCTATACCAAGGCCTCTGAAAAGCAAAGGAATGAATAATCCGGCAAAGGAAGAATTCTCTGACTGAAAACTCATCCACATTCCAAAAATAAAGGTACAGATAAAACCACTCGTTATCATTATCTTCGGGTCAACACCTTTGCCTATTGCTTTCTGGGAGAAAACCAATCCGACAGTGGACATCAATGCTCCCGGCATCAGTGCCAAACCGCTCATTGTTGCGGTCCATCCCAGATTGATCTGGGCCATCAGGGGGAATGCGTACACTGCAATATAGAGGATGGCTCCGATTATAAAACTGAAAAGGACGCCGAGAGCCAGATTCCGGTATTGTCCCAGCAACCTGATATTCACTGCCGGCATCTCTGCCGTGAGTTCCCTGTATATAAAAGCAAGAAGGCCGATACCGGCAATGACGCTGAAAAGAAGGATAATATGACTGTCAAACCAGTTTTTGGAGTTTCCCTCTTCCAGCACATACTGGAGACTGCCTATACCAACGGAAAGAAACAGGATACCCCACCAGTCAATATTCCCTTTCAGCTCATGATTCTTCTCATTAGGTATCGACAACCAGGATGTGGTTGCAGCCAATAACCCTAAGGGTACGTTGATATAAAAGACCCAGTGCCAGGAATAGTTGTCTGTGATAAATCCTCCCAGAGTGGGGCCCAGAGCCGGACCGGCTGCTATGCCGATACCGTAGATGACACTTGCCAGGCCTAACTGCTTCGGGGGGTACGATGCCGCCAGGATTGTCTGCGACTGTGTCATCAGGGCTCCGCCTCCCAGTCCCTGGATAAAACGCCACAGGATCAGTTCCCATAATTCTGTCGAATTGCCACACATAAATGATGAGATGGTAAAGATGAGTATGGAAGCCGTGAAATAGACTTTTGTTCCAAACAACTCGGCGAGCATTCCACTCAGGGGGATAATGATGACGTTGGAGATAGCAAAGGCTGTAATGACCCATGCGACATCTGTGGTGGAAGCGCCTAAACTTCCGGCTATGTGGCGTAAGGATACGTTGACGACCGTCGAATCAATGATTGCCAGCAATGATGCGACGACACATGTACCCACAATGACGGCGCGGACGATACCGGTCGGATATTCGATATTTTCGACAACTGCCTTATTTTGCATTTATCTGGTTTTTACGGATACGACGACATTCATTCCCGGCAGAAGCTGTTGTCTAATATTTGCATCGGCCAGATGGATGCGGACAGGAATACGCTGGGTGATCTTGATAAAATTGCCTGTCGCATTCTCAGCCGGCAATAATGAGAACTTGCTATTCGTGGCTGCACAGAAACTTTCTACCTTTCCCGCCAGTTTCAATCCGGGATAAGCATCTACCTTGACCTCTACTGACTGCCCTGCTTTCATATCATCCAACTGGGTTTCCTTGAAATTAGCGGTAATCCAGATATTCGAGATATTGATCAACGAAGCCAAAGCTGTACCGGAGGGAACAAACTGCCCGACTTCGATATTCTTTTTCGAGATCACGCCATTGCATGGTGCAATAACGAAGGCATGCTTGTACTGATCCTCAGCCAAGGATAGTTGGGCATAGGCCTGTTTAATATGTGCAAGGGCCTGTTTGACTTGTGTATAATGGATATCGGTCTGCATCCGGGTCATAGACTTCTGGGCCGCCAGAGAATTAAATTGCTTATACGATGCCCCCTCCTGAGCTTTTGCCATTTGCCAGGCTGCCTTCATCTGATCATAAGTTTGCTGGGTAGCAGCTCCGGAGCGGTACATCTTCTCCACACGCCTGAAATCTGCTTCTGACTGCCATGCCTTTGCTTCAGCTGCCAATATGCTTTCTTTCGCTGAACCTGCGTTGAAAGCTGCAGCCAACTCACCGAACTTGGATGCGGAAATCTGCTTCTTGCACGATTCGAGTTCTATGTGTGCTGACGCTACCTGAGCCTCAGCCTGGATGACCTGAGATTTCAAACTGACCGTGTCGAAGACGACCAGAGTATCTCCCTTTCTTACCTGTTGGTTATCATGAAACAGAATCCGGTCGACATAGCCGGTTACAGATGTACGCAACGGAATAATATTGCCATCGATACAGGCATCATCAGTTGATTCATAGCACCAGTTATGATAAATTATACTCACTCCAAGACACAAGATAACGACACCAGCTGCAATGACCGCTGTCAGAACTTTTTTTGACTTTAGATTTTTCATTTCTCTATTTCCATATTATTCCTGTTCAACAATGTTTTTATCTTAGCTCTATCCATCAGGTATTCTATATGATGGATAGACTTGTTGATGATTGCCTGTGCCTCATCATTCAGTTTGATCAGATAGTCCGTCAGAGTTATCGAACCATTTTTCAACTGTACGGCTGCCACCTCTTTTATATGGGAACGAATATTTATGATTTCTCCGTCACTATTCTCCAATTCTCGATTCTTCAACAAGTCAGTATTCAAATTATTGATTTTCGTGTTCATGTCTATCTCATACATCGATTGCTGGTTCCTCGTCATTTCATCATTTATGTTGATTAAATGCCTCTGATGGGATTTATTATAAAGCGCATCAAGATTCCAGGTCAGTGTTACCCCGGCAATACCAGAACAATGAGTGGTATAGTCCATTAAGTTCAAGCCGGGCCTTCCATAATAGCCATTGGCAAATAATGATAATCTGGGAAGAGCCTCAGCATTCAATTCCTTCAATTTCCACTTTGCACTCTGATGCTGCAATCTGAATATCTCAAAATCAGGACGTGAGGAATAGTCTTTATCCACAATATCCCGTTCCTCTGGAAGGTCAAGTATATCCGTTGAATCTACAGGTTCCTGGGTATATGAGGACAAAGTCGTGTATTTCTGACACAGCGATGCTCTCACCTCTGTTTCCTGCTGGTTTAACTGAATGATATTCGCATCAATTTCCTGAATATCGGTCTTCAAGGATACTCCTTCCTGAACGGCAGCTAATATATCTTTTTTCCTCTGCTCCAGATCTGCCCTCTTAAACTGTACAGTCTTGATCTGTTCCTTACCGATCAGGATGTCCTCAAACAAATCATCCACCACCCCTTCTACCTGCAGCATGGATGATCCGACCTCACAGGATGCCATATCTGCATCCAAACCGCTGATCTGCTTTTGTATATGGCCCATACCTCCATCATAAACCAACTGGGAAACATACATGTTTCCTCCATACTGGTATTTCTCTCCTTTCTTGATATTGATTCCTAATTTATTCTCAACATCTTTAGGAATATTAATGGAAGATACCTCAGATTGATACGAATTCTTTACGGAAACCGACGTTTGGGGCAGCCATTGTGTATTAATATTTTTCTCAGACTCGACCTTCTGCTCACCGATAAGCGCCAGACGCTTTGCATAAGGATACTTCTGATAAGCAGAATGAATCAGTTGATCCAATGTATAATGCCTGCCTGTCCGGGCACAAGAGGATAGCGGAAGCATCATTCCGACCATCATTATCTTTATGGGCAATCGTGAAAATAAATTCATTCGTTAACCTCCATTTTCGAATATATTAAACGTTATTGTTCAACAATTTAGTTGATTTTAAAGCAAAAAAAAACTATTTAAAGATGATATGCTTGATCCATACCGGCAGATGTCTCTTCAAGGAATTGCGATAACTGAGCCATTTCTCTTCGTCCCATCTACAGATCATCATGTACAACGGTCCTGCGATAAACGGGAACATAGTGAGACTAGAGACCACGACCGCAAACTCCTCTACAGAATTCACGGTGACTTCGCCCTTCTCATACGCTTCCTTTAACTGTTGCCTGAAGACCGTACTATGCCTATTATTGTTGACTATTTTTTTAAAGAACTCGGGATCCCTCGATGACTCATGCAGGGCAAAAATCAGCATATCTGGATGATTATAAGCCAAATCAATCTCAGAAGCAATATAATTGTCAACCTTTTCTTCAAAAGAAGAATCTGAATTCAGGTTTTCCCTGAAAGTCACTATAAATTGAGAGGCAACAGACTTCACGACTTCGTTGGACAACATTTTCTTATCCCGGAAGTAATAGTGCAGCATAGACCGGTTGATAGAAGCCAGATCCGCAATATCCTGCATACGGGCACCCTGAAGGCCATCTCTCAAGAAGATCTTCTTAGCAGCCCCCAATATTCTTTCTTCTGTATCGTTATCTTTATACTTAGTCATAAATGTTCAACAAAATTGTTGATGCAAATTTAAACTAAAAAATTAATCATTGTTCTATTATCATTATGTTTTTAACAAAGAATAACAACTGGTCAACTGCTTTGTTATCATTTCCATACAATATATACCCCATAAAGAAGTTCGCGCTATCACAGAGATCTCATCGAAATGTCTGAAATAAGCATTCTGTAAGCACAATAAGTTACATTAAAAAATAAAAATAAACCAAAATGACAGTATATTAGCAAAAAACAAGTATCTTTGCATATAAACCAAGAAGATAAGGTAATATGGGATTGTTTACAAAGAAAAGCATCAGCAGCCTCATGGCTGAGGCTTCAGACAAACAAGGAATGAAAAAGACCTTGTCGACAGGCGCACTAATCGCGCTCGGGATAGGAGTTGTCATCGGTGCGGGATTATTTTCAATTACAGGCATTGCAGCCGCCGACCATGCTGGTCCGGCCATTATCATTTCCTTTATCATTGCAGCCATCGGTTGTGCTTTTGCAGGATTATGCTATGCAGAATTTGCCTCTTCCATACCAGTTGCAGGCAGTGCCTACACTTATTCATACGCTACAATGGGAGAATTTGTCGCTTGGATCATCGGTTGGGATCTGATCCTGGAATATTCCGT
>DHOX01000037.1:24430-28353 GCA_002409785.1 Prevotella sp. UBA5379
ATGACCCCGTTTGAGACCGTTACTCTTCCCAGTGGTGAAGTGATCCGCGGAATCATCAATCTCCCTTCTATCTTCATTGTTACCATCATGTCCATGGTTCTGGTCCACGGGACAAAAGGGTCAGCCAGACTAAACAACGTGATTGTCATTTTAAAGGTAAGCATCGTCTTGCTTTTCATCTTCATCGGTTTTCACTATATCAACAAGAGTAACCTCACTCCCTTTATCCCGAAAAATGAAGGGAGTTTCGGAAAATTCGGCTGGTCAGGAATCTTCAGGGCGGCAGGAATGATTTTCTTCGCCTATATGGGGTTTGATGCCGTATCTACGGCAGCGCAGGAGACCAAGAACCCTCAGAAATCTATGCCATACGGTATTCTGGGATCCCTGCTGATCTGTACCATCCTCTATGTTCTGTTCGCCTACGTCCTTACCGGCGTAGCCAATTACAAGACTTTCAGTGGTGCCGGGAGCGATCTTGCCCCTGTTGCTACGGCCATCAACCACATGGGTAAGGTTGGCCCCGGAGGAACCATCATTCCGGCTTATCCGTGGCTGAACAGGATTATCATAGTAGCAATCCTCCTTGGTTATTCTTCCGTAATTCTAGTATTATTGCTCGGCCAGAGCAGGGTCTTCTATTCCATGAGCCGAGACGGGCTGATCCCGCCGATTTTCTCACATCTGCATCCTAAATACAGGACACCGGCAAAATCGAATCTATTGTTCATGATCTTTGTCTCCTTGATTGCTGCATTCATTCCGGGAAAGGTCGTAGGAGAAATGAGCAGTATCGGAACCCTGTTTGCATTTATCCTGGTCTGTCTTGGAATCATCATCATCCGAAAGAATAATCCTGGCGCGAAACCCGCCTTCAAAACTCCCTGGGTACCTGTCATACCCTTACTCGGAGCCTTGGTCTGCCTGTCCATGATGGTGTCACTGAGTATTGACACCTGGATACGCCTTGTCGTCTGGATGATGGTCGGATTTGATATCTACCTTGTACGCGGACCCAAGCATAGCAGGTCGTCAAAGGATGACCCGCCTGAAGAGAAGCAGAAATCGCGGAACGTAACATCTGTCTGCGGACTTGCCCTATGTGTTTTGCTCGCCTTCTTCACCTACGTCCATCATCGGTCTGAGGCAAGCAATAATACAGACTTAATTATCTTCAACTTTATCATTGCCTTCCACTTGGTCTACTATCTCAGTTTCCGGTTTGTTAAGAAAATATATCGAAAATAAAGGCGGGAAGATCCTGACCATACGATAAAACTGTATGAACCATACAGCTATATCACCATAGCCACTATGACTTTACCTGAATCTAGTGTGGTTCTTCTTTAATTTAGTTGAAGAAGAACCAGATCAGTAGACACAATAAAAGAAGCTATGCGGACCACATTGACACTATGACTTATTTCTTTACCTTCAGAAACTTTCCGATAAGTTCAAAAACTTCAACAACCGTCTCTTTATCAGGTACAGGAATCTTGATATGTGACTGCCCCGTATCAGGATCACTTTCTATAATTGAATCAATAAGTGTCTTTGTACTTTCCTCCGACTTCAGCGTTTCTGCCAGTCCGGAGAAGAAAGCTACACCTTGCTCTATCAAACGCTTTGAGGAAGTGACAGGTTTTTCTGAAACAGAAGATGGTTGGTCAGATTTCTGATTCTCCGTCTTTTCCAGTTGATCCTTTCCTTTCTCAGTAACACGATCATGATCTGCTTTCGGCTCTTCATCCGCAATATCAATAGGCTGCTCTTCTCTCACGGTTGCTGTCTTATCCACACTATTGATTGTCTCACTCAAATCCTTCATCATAGTCTGGAATTTACTGTCAGAAGAGAATATCGTATCCTGCCCACCATCAAGTGCTCCCTCAAACATTGAAGACTTGAATTTAAGTTTTCCAAGCATTGATTCCTCAAAAGTATTGGCAGATACCAGATTGATAACCTGGATATTTCTCTTCTGGCCGATACGGAATATACGTGCGATACGTTGCTCCAATACAGCGGGATTCCACGGTAAGTCGATATTGATTACAATTGAGGCTGCTTGCAGGTTCAGTCCGGTGCTGCCCGCATCTGTAGAAAGAAACACACGACTTTCGGGCAGATCCGTAAAATGACTAACCAAGTCTTTACGATCCTTTGAGGGCACACCTCCATGAAGGTATTCATAATGGATGTCCTTTGCATCCATCTCTCTGGCAATCAACTGTGTCATCCTCTTCCACTGACTGAACACAACGACCTTCTCGTCACCACCCTCAATGACATCATTGATGATATTCATCACCTCGTCAACCTTTGTATCATAACGTGTTTTCTGATCAAGAATATAGGTACTGTCACACACCATACGCATCTGTTGTAAAAGCAGCATAATCCTGTTTCGGTCGGTCTCCGACAAGAAGTGATTCTCCTCCCATTTATGCAACAAACGGGATACAGATAACTTCGCGTCATCATGCACAGCCATCTGTTCTTTAGTCATGGGTACCATGAGATTTTTATCCTGCCGTTCCGGCATCTGAAGTCGGACGTCATTTTTCTTCCGCCGGATCAGAACTTCTTTAAGCCGCTCCCTTATCTCATTCAAATTGCGGTATCCTATTGTCGCACCTTTATCATCACTGATGATATAGCGGTCACGGAAGAGATAATAAGGACCGAGACAAAACTGATCCACCAACTCAACTACGGAATAGAGTTCCTCCAACCTGTTCTCCAATGGGGTACCCGATAGAATAACCGCATAATGTGACACGATTTTCCTTGCCGCTTTAGCAATCTGAGTATTCCAGTTTTTTAACCGTTGTACTTCATCAATAATAAGCATATCGGTCTCCAAGTATCCCCGAGCTTTGATATCATTACATGCTGCATTATAAGACACGATCTTATAAGGATCAGGCAATTGGTATTGCTCACGGCGTTGCATATAATTGCCCTCAATCACATGAACTTTCTGCCCGGAGAACCTTTCTATTTCCCGTTTCCACTGATATTTTAACGAAGTAGGGCACATGATTAAAGTAGAAGCTGACAATCCTTTCTTTCTCAATAACTCTGCGACACCAATAGCCTGTATTGTTTTCCCCAGTCCCATCTCATCAGCAATGATGGCTCTGCCCGCTTTTGCAGCAAAACGAATCCCCTCCTCCTGATAGGGATATAGGCGAGTATGAAGCAATTGTGCAAAATCGGACTTTGCCAGTGAGTCTATCCACCTGATACGTTCTTTCTTTTCTCTATGCTCAAGGACAAACTGCAAGGCATCCTTATAGCAGCGAAAAGTGTCATCTACAGCGTATGCCTTTTTCAGAAAAATATCAAAATGCTGGTATTCATTTTCCTTCAGCACAAAATCTTTACCAAAATATTCAGCAGCCAAAGTGGTATAATCCTCTTCATGATCACAGCCTATACGGATACGAACTCTTCTAGTTTCTGTATAGTCTAAATAAACGGAAGTATAAGCTGGTATTTCCCCATGAACATGATGATGACCATGCCTGATCCACGATTTCACAGCTTCCAGATGCTTGCACGTCCCCAGACGGGAAGTCTTGAAATCCATACATGAGCAATAATTCCACGGACTTCTGGCGCCACGATAAACCACCTTATATTGTTGTTTGCTTTCCGGATTGATCACCTGGTATTCACCTGGAGAGTTTTTTTCATCAACGCTTCTTACAATAAACCTCTCATCACGAGCAGCCTGCCTTCTCAGCAGCACCTGCCAAGTCCGCAAGTCCAGTCCTTCGGGCTTAAATTGATAAGGAATCTTCTTAACCGACTTCTTTCTGGTTGACTTCTTCTTTGTTGTTGTGCTTTTAGACATCTTTCTAAAATTATAGTTTAAACGTATTGAGCAATATCACCGACCTTAGACATAAATTCTC
>DHOX01000069.1:0-26698 GCA_002409785.1 Prevotella sp. UBA5379
ACAGTGAATCAGTGGGTGGAGCCTTTTAACGGCAACAAGTGGCAGAAAGCCCCTTATAGTCCAGATACCCAATTGACTGCGTTCCGTGGTTACGAGATTACAAATGACACCCATCAGCTTCCTACGGGAGTCTACAGTTTTCCAGGAACCTTATACGTAGGCAATTCAACGGTGCCGCTGACCCGGACCGCCAGCGTCAACTATTCCGGCGCCAATCTCATAGGAAATTCCTATACGGCAGCCATTCCTATAGCAACGGCTTTGACTACTGACCTTACCGATCAGACCGTCTATCTGTTTAATACGGGTACACGTGATCAATGGCGTAAATTGAATGGAAGCACGGTCAATCTCAGTGGCGTAGCTGGAGGACAATATCTTGCCGTGCCCTTTAAACTTGCCGGACAGACACCGGAGGGGGCAACGACTGCCCTGCCATCCATGATACCTTCGACTCAGGCTTTCATGATGCTTGCAGACAAGAATACGAATTTAAATATAGACTATAGTAAGTTGGTGAAGAATCAGACGATTACGGATGCAGACGGCAATACTATTGCGACCCGTGCTGTCACCAGTGCTCAATCCGCCACAGGGACATCTGCCATAGAGTTGCCTTCACTGGTCATGGATGTCGTTGGAGACAATTCAGCGGACCGGGTGTGGATCTTTAGTAAGAGTGGTACGACGTATGGTTTTGACAGTGGCTGGGACGGCCGGAAAATAGGCGATGAGAACAGTGCCCAACTCTACGTGACGTCATCCGACAGCAGCAAGCTTCAGGTGGCAACCGTTCCGAGCATGAATAGTGTGGCTGTGGGATTCGTACCTATAGCAGATGGATCCTATACTTTGGAGTTTGCCCTGTCAAAGGGCTTGAGCAATGACCATATCTATCTGAATGACCTGCTCTCAGGCAAGAAACAACAGATCGTCAATGGAGGCTCCTATACATTCAAGGCTGAGAAGGGAGAAAGTGCCGGACGGTTCACCTTGTCTGATGTGTCAGGCAGTAGTAGTGCATTCTCGGATGATGAAGCATTGATCAGTGTGACGGCAGAGAATGGGAATATTAAAGTTGTTAACGCCAGTGCCAGTTCTTGCTCTGTCTTTATCGCAGATGAAAAGGGGAATCCAGTCCGCCGTCTTGAGGTCAAGGCTAATGGTACAGAGACAATAGAAGGTATGTCAAGTGGTGTTTATGTGATCCGTCTACAAAATGCAGCGGTAGATGATATAAGACAGGTGACCGTTGGCGGTAATTGATTTGTAGAAAGTCATGAAAGCAGGTTCCGGACTGTTCCTGATCCTGCCTTTATGATTAGTTGAAGCTACTTTTTTACGTTCTAGAATATATGATTATTATTCCTCATAACTCCTGATAAATGAAATGGATATGAAGCCTCTACTCTTAGGAATTTTTATTGGTTCCCTGATGGTCGCCTGTACCAATACGGATGTAAAACGTATGACCGGTGAGGATGACTCCATTATTCATACCGGTGACAGCCTTCCGGCTTTTTCAGTAACCTCTTCTGAGGGAGCGATCTATTCAGACCAGTCTTTGAAAGACAAGGTGGCAGTGATCGTTTTCTTTAATACAAACTGTCCGGACTGTCGCCAGGAGTTACCGGTCATTAATGATGTATATGGAATATATCGAAATAACCAACAGGTGAATTTCATTGCCATCAGTCGTGCTCAGAATACCGAAGATGTGGCTGCCTATTGGATGAAGCAGAATTTTCAGATACCTTATTCTGCGCAATCAGACCAGACCGTATACCATTTGTTTGCCATTCAGGATATTCCCCGTATTTATATTACGGACAGAACGGGACGGGTGCGCTTTGTCTCTTCTGATGCAGATATGCCCGACGAGACGATTCTTTCAAATACTATCCGGTCTTATTTGCCTTGATAATTTTATTCCCGCCAAAAGTTGGTATTATATTTTGTCACCATAGCACAGGTCACCTGCATCCCCGAATCCTGGCACGATGTACTTGTGTTCATTCATTCCCGGATCAATGGCAGCACACCAGACGGTCGTCCTTTCTTCAGGGAAAATGGACCTGATATGATCAATTCCCTGAGGAGTAGCAATGATGCAGGCTATGTGAATGCGCCGGGGGATTCCCTTGGTTAGAAAAGCCTTATAACTCAATTCCATGCTCCCACCGGTTGCCAGCATCGGGTCAGCGATAATCAGCGTTTTATCATCAATGCTTGGCGTAGCCAGGTATTCTACATGGATACCCACGTTGTGATGCTCTTTATCCGTATACTCACGATAAGCAGAGACAAAACCGTTTTCAGCGTGGTCAAAAATATTCAGAAAACCGGTATGGAAAGGCAGGCCGGCACGGAAGATGGTTCCCAGGACGATATGGTCTTTGGGAATGCTGACTCTGGAGATACCTAAGGGTGTAGTCACTTCTTTTTCTTCATAATGGAGTGCTTTGGAGATCTCATAGGCTTCACATTCGCCGATACGGGTAATGTTATTTCTGAATAACAACCGGTTCTTTTGATACTCTGCATCTCGGATTTCAGCCATGTACTGGTTGATGATAGAACTGTCTTTACTTAAATTTTTTATTTCCATTGTCTGATGTTGGTTAGCAAGTCATTTATCATGCAGCAGGTTCGGACAAATTGAGACGGCCTGTGAAGGTCAGATGACAGGCATAAATCCTCTCGTCCCTCTCTTGTTCGTCCTGCTCCAGGAATATTAGGTGAGTATCCATTCTTATCAGTGAATAGAAAACCCTAAATTGTCGCAAAGGTACGAAAAAAATCATTTTCTGCTTGAACTTGGAGGTGGAGAATCGCTTAAAAAATAGTAAAAAGAAGATAAAAATGGTGGATTTCTACTTTTTTAATACTCTTGAAGGATGAGTTGCTCCTTTTTATCTCTATCTTTGCTGGGTAATGAAAAGATTTTTATTGATTATCATAAGTGTAGTGTCGGCTGCCAGTGTATATGCCCAGCGGCCTGATTTAAAGACGCAGAAAGAAATCTGGCGTCAGATGGTAGCTGATACCGTGTCGGCTCCTTCTGCACGGAATGCAGATGATCCTAATTCTCTTTCAGATCATTCTATGGCTAAAGCTATAGAACCGCAGGTGATTGATGATTTTGCATACGGGCTTCATCAGGGCCTGAATGTGAATGTGGGTGCATCAGCTTTTGCAACCTTCGGGCATAATGTGCCTCACCGCGGCGGTTTCTCTCAGACAATGAACGCTTTGTACCTGACTCCTCTTACGAAAGATGGCCGTCTCTGGCTGGGAGCGGGTGGATATATCAATCATTTGAATTGGGGGAGTGATCAGTATGCTGATGCGGGCCTCTATGGTATACTGGACTATCGTATAGATTCTCATTGGGAGGCTTATGTATATGGGCAGTTGTCCCTTCATAGCACCAATGGAACTTACAATCCGTGGGGATATGGTTATGGGCCTTATTCAGGTTATTATAATCCTTACATCTTTGCTTATGATCCTGTATGTGGATCAATGGGCTATGGGATGAGGGCTCCAGGAGCAAATGTGATCGGTGGAGGGGTTACTTATCATCGTAAAAATTTCTCTTTGGGTATCTCTGTAGAGAATGACTGGTATCCGGCACCGCATACGCTCCGTTATTTTGATCAATATAATTACCCTGTTCCTAAATGATCAGAAAGGGATGGCTTTATGAGTTACTCTTGTTCAAATGAACCGTGGGGGATAGAAAGATATTAAAGCAGTAGTAAAGCTTTTCGTTTAGAAACAGAATATCCTTTTTCTTACATTAAGGATGAAGATAGTCGTACCGCTTATTCTTTTTATGTGTAAACTATTTGTTTATATGCTTTTTATGCTTGATTGTTTGAATTTAGCTTCCTTCTTGTAGAAATAGTATTACTATCTTTGACTTTTCTTTTCATTTTTGTCTTTTATACAGCAAAAGATAAAATGTAGAATGCATTTGTTTACAAAGTTAAACCGTTAAAATAAACTAAAAGTTAATCTCGGAATACATAGAATTTGTTTTTTAAAAGCTAAATGATTACATTTGCAACTAAATATTTTCTTTACCTGTAAGATGTGACTCCGAAGAGAGTGGCGAATACGATAGGAGAAGAGTTTATTGATCAAAGGAAGCGTTTGAGGAATGTGTCATTCTGACAACGTTGAGACTGCATTGAATCTGAGCCTTTTCAAAGTTTGGATTTTTAGGGAAGAATGTAAAATCGTCTCTGAATTGCAGAAGAAAAGATTGAGTGAGAAATAAAAAAGAGCATTAATATTTAACCATTAATAATGCAGGGACTGTCAAAGTCATTGAGATGGCGATCTCAATGAGACGGTCCTTTTTTTAGGTTGAATAAAAAATAAGTGTAGGAATCCCGGAAGGGATCAAAGATAAATTAGAGAATTGAAAATGAAAAATAAATCTTTCGAACCGATGGATGCACGAGACGCATTTCACCAACGCGAGAGGCAGTGTGCAAGGGATAAAAGAGTTGGCAAATGGCTTTCTTCTCTTTTGATCTTAATTGCCATTGCCATTGTCTTCTTCGTCCTGTATGCTTATTTTATTGATAAACCGGTGAATGCATTTTAGGAGAACTTGATTCCTTCTGTTAAAAACTGATGAGAATTTTTATCTACAGGATGAAACTTTTTGATAGTTACTGGCAGATCAATACCAGGATCGAGGGTTGGGAATGTCATCTTTTTTCTAATTAATCTTCTTGTCTATCGGAATAAATCGATAAAAGTTTTTCGTTGGTTATTCTGTTCGGATTTTCATAGAAAACGGTGACTGATGATCATCAGTCTTTACACTTTTTAGAAATCCAGTCATAAGTTTTCTCTACCTGAAAATGAATTTTTGATAAAATGAAAGTGGCGGAGAAAATATTTTAGCCCCATTGTCTGTAGAAAAATAGGGGACAGGCAATTGTAGGTGTTGTTTGGGAATGAGCAACAGTGATTACCTGTTGGAGTAGGTGATGATCCTGTAAGATTCATCTTTAGTCAACCGCTTTGGTACCTATTATATAGGAGGATCTGCCAATCAGTTCTTTTAGGTAAAGCGAACCGGAAAATAGAAACTTTTGTACGGGTTTAACTTTGAGGTATGAAAGTGGCGTATCTTTATTTGCAAAGTCTGAATGACAAATTTTGAGGGGCAGAGTACTTTTTTAGCATTTTTAACCTAAAAATCTTTCATAAATTATCATTTTATTTTTAGAAAGTTGGTGCTTCTCTACTTTTTTCTTATCTTTGTGATGGATTTTTGGGGGCAGAAAGTCCCGCTGGTTTTTATTAAACGGTCAAGAAGATTATAATTCACTTTTTAAAAATAAATTTTAAAATGGCACAATTTACTAAGTCAGTATTGGAGAAGTACGGAATCAAAGGTACACCTGAGGTTCTCTACAATCCTTCTTATGAGGTGTTATTCAACGAAGAGACAAAGCCAGGACTTACCGGCTATGACAAAGGTCAGGAGACGGAGTTGGGCGCAATCAATGTGATGACAGGTGTCTATACCGGCCGTTCGCCTAAGGATAAGTTCATCGTTGACGATGCCAAGGCTCATAATACCGTATGGTGGGATTCTGAGGAATATCATAATGATAACCATCGTGCTTCAGAGTCTACTTGGAAGGCAGTCAAGGAGATCGCAAAGAAAGAACTTTCTAACAAGAAATTGTATGTTGTCGACGGCTTCTGCGGTGCTAATAAAGATACTCGTATGAAGGTTCGCTTCATCATGGAGGTTGCCTGGCAGGCTCATTTTGTTACCAATATGTTCATTCGTCCTCAATCAGAGGAAGAATTTGATCAGGAACCGGACTTCGTGGTTTATAATGCTTCCAAAGCAAAGGTGACCAACTGGAAAGAGCTGGGCCTGCACTCTGAGACCGCTGTCCTGTTCAATGTAACTTCCAAGGAGCAAGTTATTATCAACACCTGGTATGGTGGTGAAATGAAGAAGGGCATGTTCTCTATGCAGAACTATTTCCTGCCTTTACAGGGTATTGCTTCCATGCACTGCTCTGCCAATACCGACATGAAGGGTGAGAATACTGCAATCTTCTTTGGCTTGTCCGGTACTGGTAAGACTACTTTGTCTACAGATCCGAAACGTAAGTTGATCGGTGATGATGAGCACGGATGGGATGACAACGGGGTGTTCAACCTTGAAGGCGGCTGTTATGCAAAGGTCTTCAGACTGGATAAGGACGCAGAACCTGATATCTATGGTGCTATCACACGTGATGCTCTGCTTGAGAATGTAACGGTTGACAAGAATGGTAAGGTAGATTTCAATGATAAGAGTGTAACGGAGAATACTCGTGTCTCTTATCCTATCTATCACATCAAGAACATTGTCCGTCCTGTTTCTCATGGACCAGCTGCTAAACAGGTGATCTTCCTGAGTGCTGATGCCTTCGGTGTGCTGCCTCCAGTTTCCATCCTGAACCATGAGCAGACTAAGTATTACTTCCTTTCTGGATTTACTGCTAAATTAGCTGGTACAGAGCGTGGTATTACGGAGCCTACGCCTACTTTCTCAGCTTGCTTCGGCCAGGCCTTCCTGGAGTTGCATCCTACCAAGTATGCTGATGAGCTCGTTCGTCACATGCAGAAGAGTGGTGCTAAATGCTATCTGGTCAACACTGGCTGGAACGGAACCGGCAAGCGTATCTCTATCCGCGATACACGTGGTATCATTGACCGTATTTTGGATCATGAGATTGACAAGGCTCCTACGAAGACAATCCCTTACTTTAACTTCGTCGTTCCTACACACCTGGAGGGTGTTAATGATGCTATTCTTGATCCTCGTGATACTTATCAGGATCCTGCAGAGTGGGATAAGAAGGCTAAGGATCTGGCTGCCCGCTTCATCAAGAACTTTAAGAAGTATGAGGGTAACGAATCAGGCAAGGCTTTGGTTTCTGCCGGTCCAAAACTCTAATGGAATTACTTGCGTAAAGTTTTACATTTAAATATTCATCCCGTTTCTTCGTAATGAGGAGACGGGATGTTTCGTGTATGAGGAGGTGATTTCAGGGGCCGTCAGATAGAGAAACATTCTTATCCGGAAGGGCTTCGTGTCATGGTTATTTTGTATAGGAGCAGGAGTAGAGAAATGGCCTTGAATGTTCCGTCTCAGCTAGAGAGAGGCCTGCTTTCCCTAAACAAACTTAAAAAACGTATCTGTAATCCATAATTTATATAATAAAGTTCACAAAAGGCGTTTTATCTGAATAAAACTGTGTAAATTTGCAAGCAAAAATATTTTAAAGAGTGCAATGAAAAAAACGCTGTCATTTTTTGTCGTCATGTTATGGGCCGTTTTGATGCTTTCATCTTGTCTGGGTAATGAGGATGTTACCTATTATCATGATACAGCCATAACGTCTTTCTCAGTAGGAACATTGAATTCTCTTGTGGATACAATGTCTGATGGAAAACCGGATACGGTAAATTGTTCCAAATATAAGTTTAATATCGATCAGGCTTCTCACCTTATTTATAATACGGATTCTCTTCCCGCAGGTTTGAACATGAAGAAGGTCGTAACGACCATAGCCAGCAAAAATGATGGTATTATAGGTATCTTGCAAGTGGATAGTTTGGGGAAGGAAAAAGAATCCTCTGATATGAAGAATATTGTCTATTATCAGAGTACAGATTCTCTGGACCTCTCCGTTCCGCGGCATCTTTATGCTTTCAACAGTGAATTGTCGGCCTATGTAGTCTATACGCTTAAAGTCAATGAGCATAAGGAGTTTGCGGATTCCTTCCCGTTGAATCATCTTGGTGCTAATGCCAGTATTGCTGCTCTTTCGAGTTTGAAAGCTGTTGCGAACGGTGACAATATGTATATTTTTGGTGAGGACGGGAATAGTTTGAAGATTTTCTCAACACCGATAACTGATGGAAAGAATTGGACGGAGATCCCGGTGTCTGCTTCTTTACAGGCTGAGGATTACCATAATATTGTAGCCAAGAAGGGTTATCTTTATGCTTTAAGTCAAGGCGCTATTTACCGTTCTCAGGATGCCCGTACCTGGGACAAAATGGGGACGTGCCCGTCTTTGACAGCACTTGTGGGGGCAAGTTCCATGCAGCTCTTTGGCACTACGGCAACAGGCTTTATGTATTCAAAAGATGATGGCGCCAGTTGGCTGGACCAGACTATGGACGGGGATGTTGACAGCCTGATTACCGCAAACGTAAGTTGTGTCTGCCAGCCATCGTTGACGAATGATAGTACGGATTTAGTAACTCTTGTGGGTGACAACACATTGCAGCATGTAGCGGTGTGGAATAATGTCGCCGAGTATTCATTGGGGGCAGAATTGCAGGGATGGTCTTATACGGCTCCAACTGCCTGGTATCAGAAATCTTATAGTGTGGTTTACGTAAAGGGGACAATGCCGGATAAGCTCCTGGCTGCATCTTATGGGAGCGGCATGGAAGCGCTTGGCAGTGACCTGAAACTTTATAGCAGTAATGACCATGGCCTGACCTGGCATGTGGATTCTACAGTTACCAAAAAGCTTACTCGTGCGATTGGTACATTGCACAGAGGGTATGCCTTCACTTCAGATAAAAACAATAATCTCTGGATCATTGATCAGTCAACAGGTAATATATGGCGAGGACGCCATAATAGAGTAGGTTGGTCTGATGCCCAAAAGGGCTTTACTAATTAGGCTCTTGTGGTCCTTTTGAATGAGGCGCATTTTCCTGGAGACTGATCGTTGCTGGTCAGAAGATGGATGAGGGGCAGCAAGACCACATGGAAATGGGTGATAAAGATAGAAGAGATGGAACAGAATGATTTAAGAAATCAGCTGGATATGAACCGGATTCCCCGACATATTGCCATTATCATGGATGGCAATGGACGTTGGGCGGAAGCGCGCGGCAAAGAGCGTACATGCGGACACCAGGCTGGCGTAGAGACGGTTCGCCGGATTACTGCTGAGTGTGCCCGCTTAGGAGTGAAATATCTTACGCTTTATACATTCTCTATGGAAAACTGGAATCGTCCGGCGTCAGAGATCCAGGCTCTTATGGGGCTGGTCTTGTCTGCTCTCAAGGATGATATCTTTATGAAATATAATGTTCGTTTCCGTGTCATCGGTGAAATGAACCGATTACCTGTAGAGGTTCAGAATAAACTCTGGGAGACGATGGAAGCGACTGCTTCTAACGGAGGAATGACGATGGTGGTGGCTTTAAGTTATAGCTCGAGATGGGAGATTACCAAAGCTGTGAAAGATATTGTCTGGGAATTGCAAAAAAAATCGTTTGGTAAATATTCTGATAAAGAACTTGACCAGTTAGTCACAGAAGATACGATCAGCAAAAATCTGGAGACCTATTTTATGCCGGATCCGGATCTGCTGATCCGTACAGGGGGAGAGTTGCGTGTCTCTAATTATCTCCTTTGGCAGATTGCTTATACCGAACTTTATTTCTGCGATACCTATTGGCCTGATTTCAGGGAACAAAATCTCTATAAGGCTATTCTCAGTTATCAGAAACGACAGCGTAGATTCGGTAAAACAGAAGCCCAAATCGAAAAAACAGAAAATGAGGATCATCAGACTGTAAAAGATGAGGGTATCGTTGAGTCACCTAAGGATGAGTCAGGAAAGGTCTCAGCAGATGAAGAAGGATTTGAAGAAGTAAAATAGGGAAGACGGATGTCTCCTGGTGCTCGTGTCGGATCGGCCTGTTGCTGAGCATGAATTTTCTTCAGAGCATCCTAAAAGATAGAATGAATTTGAAAAAGATATATATATTTGTTATGGACCCAATAAAGAAGGTGTTTTTTTTACTCGTCATGATCTTTGGACTGACGATGGGCGCAAATGCTCAGGACAAGATTGTCAATCCTGATATTTCCTATGCGGGTACACCTCGTACAGTGACTATTGGTGGAATAAGTGTTTCTGGCGTTGAAGGTTATGAGGACTATGTTCTTGCAGGTATTTCTGGCCTTACAGTCGGTCAACAGATTACTGTACCTGGAAATGAAGTTACGGATGCTGTAAAACGCTATTGGAAGCATGGACTGTTTTCTAAGGTCCAGATAGCTGCTGATTCCTTGGTCGGCGATAAAATTTATCTGCATGTCTACCTGGCAGTTCGGCCCCGTGTCTCTACGATCAATTATATCGGGTTGAAAAAGAGTGAACGGAGTGATATGGAAAAGAAACTCGGACTTCTTAAGGGAAGTCAGATCACACCGAATATGATTGACCGTGCCAAGATACTGGCTAAAAAATATTTTGATGACAAGGGCTATAAGAATGCGGATATTACGATTAATGAGCGGAATGACACCACGAGCACAAATCATGTCATCCTGGATGTCATCGTTGATAAGAAAGAGAAAATCAGGGTTCATCAGATTATCATAGAGGGTAATAAATATCTTTCTGATGGCCGGATCAAAGGAGGATTTCTGAGTAAAGGCGTTTTCAAGAAAACCCATGAGGCGGATAAGTTTGCTACATTCTTGAAGAGTAAGAAATTTACTCAGGAGAATTGGGAGAAGGACAAGCAGAATCTGATAGATAAATATAATGAATTGGGATTCCGTGATGCGCAGATTCTGAAAGACAGTGTATGGAATTATGATCCGAAGCATGTAAATGTATATGTTAAGGTCAGTGAGGGGAAGAAATATTATATCCGGAATATCACGTGGGTGGGCAATACCGTCTATACTACGGATTACCTGAATGCTGTGCTGGGTATGAAGAAAGGGGATGTCTATAACCAGAAACTGTTGAATAAGCGCTTGAGTGAGGATGATGATGCAGTGGGTAACTTGTACTGGAATCATGGTTATCTGTTTTATAACCTCCAGCCTACCGAAGTTAATATTGTAGGCGATAGCATTGACCTGGAAATGCGAATCTATGAGGGGCAGCAGGCACACTTGAACCATGTGCGCATTACGGGGAATGACCGCCTTTATGAAAACGTGATCCGTCGGGAACTGCGTACGAAACCGGGTGACTTGTTCTCTAAGGACGCTCTCCAGCGTTCTGCTCGTGAAATCGCTTCCATGGGATTCTTTGATCAGGAAAAGGTTAACCCGGATGTGAAACCGAATTATGAAGATGGTACGGTGGACATCAACTGGAACCTGGTGCAGAAGAGTAATGATCAGATTGAGTTCTCCCTTGGCTGGGGACAGACGGGTGTGATAGGACGTATTGCCTTGAAACTGAATAATTTCTCCATCCGGAATCTGTTTAATATGAACAAGGAACACCGTGGCATCATGCCGATCGGTGATGGTGAAACGCTGAGCATCGGTGCACAGACGAATGGTACCTATTACCAAAACTATGATGTCAGCTATTCCACTAACTGGCTTGGCGGAAAGCGGCCTATTCAGTTCAGCATAGGGGCTTATTTCTCCAAACAGACGGATGTGTCAAGTAATTATTACAACAGTTCTTATCTGAATAATTACTATAATTATATGTATGGTTATGGCAGCAGTTACAATAATAGTTACGAAGACTATTATGATCCGGACAAGTATGTTAAGATGTTCGGAGTGAATGTAGGATGGGGGAAACGCTTGAGTTGGCCCGATGATTATTTCACCCTTTCCTTGCAATTGGCCTATACACGATATATGTTGAAGAACTGGAGCTATTTCCTGATGTCTAATGGTGATGCCAACAACCTGAATATGACGATTGCCCTGAACCGTACCTCTACGGATAATCAACTTTATCCCCGTCGTGGTTCTGATTTTGAAGCAAGTGTGACGCTTACCCCGCCTTGGAGTAGTTGGGACCATAAGGATTATAAGAATCTGGCTACTAACTCACTTGATCCGGACTATAACAGTCAGATGCAGGAAAAATACCGTTGGATAGAATATAATAAGTGGAAGTTTAAGGCTCGTACCTATACAGCGTTGAGTGGCAATCCGAAGACTTTTGTGTTGATGACCCGCGTAGAAATGGGGCTTCTTGGCTCATACAATAAATATAAGAAGAGTCCGTTTGAAACCTACTATATGGGTGGTGATGGTATGAGCGGTTACTCTACAGGTTATGCCGAAGAAACGATCGGGCTGCGTGGTTATGAAAATGGCTCCCTGACTCCTTATGGAGCTGAGGGCTATGCGTATGACCGCTATACCCTGGAGCTCCGTTATCCGTTCCTCTTAGGGAATACGACCATCTATGGACTCTCCTTTGTGGAAGCAGGTAATGCCTGGACAGATACAAAGAAATTCAATCCATTTGATATGAAGCGTTCAGCCGGCGTAGGTGTCAGGATCTATCTGCCAATGGTTGGCTTGATGGGTATTGACTGGGGCTATGGTTTTGATAAGGTCTTCGGGCAGAAGGGCGGAAGTCAGTTCCACTTTATCCTCGGACAGGAATTTTAAAGGGAGGCCAGCTGAATTCAAACTTTAATGAGTAGTCTGATCACTGCCAGGAGGCAGACCTTTTCATATCTGCCACTTGGTGTGATGGTAAAATTGAGATGAGACCGGTCTGGCATATAGATAAAGCTGACCGTGTAGCATAATACAAAAAGGATTAAGAAATGAAAAAGGTAATTACATTGTGCCTCTTTGTCCTAATGGCAATGACGGCAAGCGCTCAGAAATTCGCACTTGTGGATATGGATTATATTTTAAAGAACATTCCAACATACGAGCGCGCAAACGAACAACTCAATCAGGCAGGTGAAAAGTGGAAGGCTGAAGTGGATTCCATTAATACCGAAGCAAGTACGATGTATCGGAATTATCAGAATGAAATGGCCTTCCTTTCTCCACAGCAGAAAAAGGCACGTCAACAGGCTATAGTAGATAAGGAAAAACAGGCCAGTGATCTGAAAAAGCAGTATTTTGGACCCGAAGGTGAACTCTCCAAGGAACGTGAATCCCTGATGTCCCCTATCCAGGAAAAAATTTACAATGCTATAAAAGATATTTGTGAACTTCACGATTATTCTCTGGTCGTTGACAGAGCCAGTAATTCTGGCATTATTTTTGGTTCACCGAAAATTGACATTTCAAATGAAGTGCTGAGGAAATTAGGATATTCAAATAATAAGTATTAACTTTGCAACTCACATGATTCATATTAACTTTGCAATCAAACTATAAAAATAAAGAAAATGAAAAAGTTACTTTTAATGTTGATGTTGATGATACCAATGTCAATCTTCGCACAGAAGTTTGGTGTCGTTGACTTGGATGCGGTCGCTCAGGCTCTCCCTGAATATGCTGCGGCTCAGACAGAACTGAAAAACCTGAATGATCAGGACCAGAAAGACCTGCAAAGCATGCAGGCTGAGATTCAGCGGAAATATGATGAATATCAGAAAAGTTCTTCTACGATGAATGCTACAGCTAAGGAGGCTAAGGAAAAGGAATTACAGGATCTGGGAGACAAATATCAGCAGACTGCCCAGCAGAAATCGCAGGATTTCCAGAAAGCACAGCAACAGAAGTTGGCTCCTATCCAGGCTAAAGTGTCGCAGGTCATTGAAAAGGTAGGCAAAGAGGGAGGATATACTTCGATCTTCATGAAGGGATCTATGCCTTATATCAGCGATACTCTTGTAAGGGATGTCACTGCTCTTTGCAAATCTGAGGTCTTGAAATTGAAATAAAGTATACTTTTCTATCAAGATATTTAGGGGCAGGTCTCGTCTGAGTCTGCCCTTTTGACTCTTTTAGAAGTATTCTGTCATCATGTTTTATCCGATTAAGTAATTAGGAGGTTTTATATGAGAAAACTGTTATTGTATCTGTTCTTGGCGTTGCTGCCTGGTATGGCCAGCGCACAGACTGAGACATCTGTATCCAGTGTTCCTGCTTCACCGCAGCGATTCGGCTATTTCTCTTATCAGACGGTCCTTCAGTCGATGCCGGCGTATGCCAAGACTCGTCGTGATCTCAGTGATTTGAGTAATAAATATGATGCTGAGATGAAGCGGGAGGAAGATGAGTTCAATAATAAATATGAGGAATTTCTGGAAGGAGAGAGGGATTTCGCCCCTTCAATCCTGGAAAAGAGACAAGCTGAATTACGTGACCTGATGGAGAAGAATATTGCTTTCAAGGAACAATCCAAGCACTTGTTGGATCAGGCTGAACAGAATGCAATGGCTCCTTTGAAAGCAAGTGTTACTGCTGCTGTGAGCAAAATTGGAAAACAGCAGGGACTGGCTTTCGTCTTGAATACTGATCATGATGCCGTTCCTTATATCGATACTTCCTTGGGCGTAGATATTACAACTGCGCTGGAATCTGCTTTACGCTGATTAATGGCTTGCGCCACGGAGATGTTGAAAGACTGATCATTTTCTCTTTTCCCGTCAGTGAAAAGGTTGTAGTTTGAATAGGTGTTTAATTAGATTTATGATGAAATTACCTTCTGCCCCCGGTCCGATAGGCGTCTTTGATTCCGGCTATGGTGGACTTACGGTGCTGCATAGCATCCGTCAGGTCATGCCGGAATATGATTATATCTATCTGGGAGACAATGCCAGAGCTCCCTATGGGGACCGTTCTTTCGATGTGGTGTATGAGTTTACACGACAGGCAGTCGTCAAACTCTTTGAAATGGGCTGTCATCTGATTATTCTTGGCTGCAATACTGCTTCGGCAAAAGCTCTCAGAACCATTCAGCAGCAGGATCTTCCTGCTATTGACCCTCATCGCAGGGTATTGGGGGTCATCCGCCCGACAGCTGAGGTCATAGGGAAGCTTACTCACAATAACCATGTCGGACTTCTGGCTACTGAAGGAACCGTGACCAGTCATAGTTACGATATTGAAATCCAGAAACTCTGGCCTGAAATAAAGGTCACGGGCGTAGCTTGTCCCTTCTGGGTCCCTCTGATTGAATATGGTGAGGCGAATAGTCCTGGCGCGGATTATTTCGTGAAAAAGCGTATTGATAAACTGATGCAGGCAGATCCTCAGATTGATACGATAATCCTGGGTTGTACACATTATCCCTTGCTTATGCCGAAGATCTCGAAATATATCAGCCCCAGTGTCCGTCTTGTTCCACAAGGGAAATATGTCGCAGACAGTCTCGTGAACTATCTGAAGCGTCATCCGGAAATGGATCAGATGTGCACAAAGCATGGAACTTGCCTCTATAATACTACGGAAAACCCGAAGAAATTCAAGGGCAGCGCTCAAATTTTCCTTAATGAGGTGGTTCCTGTTAACCATCTGGATCTGGAATAAGTTCTTCCGTTTGTCCTGAAAGAACGGGCAAATATGGCGTCTTTCTGAAGGTTTACGATCATTGAATACAATCACGAGGGACAGCTTCTTTTCTGAAGGGCGCCAGTGATTGTGATGTTAGATAAAAGGATTATATTATGCGAGAAACGAGACAAAACCGTATAGCCAGACTCCTGCAAAAGGAACTGGCGACACTTTTCCAGGAGCAGACCCGCAGGACTCATGGTATCCTGATTAGTGTGACCAATGTGAAAATCAGTCCTGATATGAGTGTCTGTACTGCTTATCTCTCAATTTTTCCTTCTGAGAAAGCGGATGACATTGTGAAAAATATCCGTACAAATGAAAAGACCATTCGCTATAGTCTGGGGACGCGTGTAGGGAAACAGTTGCGCATTATACCTGAGTTGCGTTTCTTCCTCGATGATACGCTGGATTATCAGCAGCATATTGATGATATCCTGCAGGAGAAATAATCATTGACTGATTCGTATGAATTTCCCCCTTTTCATAGCCAGAAGATACCTCTTTTCCAAAAAGAGTACTCATGCCATTAATATCATCAGCGCCATCAGTGTGATCGGAGTTGCAGTAGCTACAATGGCAATGGTTATCGTGTTAAGTGTGTTCAACGGCTTCCATGACCTTATTGCGTCCCTGTTTACTAATTTTGATCCTCAGTTGGAAATCGTTCCTGCGATGGGCAAGACCGCTCCGGCGGATGATCCTGTTCTTACAAAAATCCGTAGGCTCCCTCAGGTAGAAGTGTCTACTGAGTGTGTGGAAGACCAAGCCCTTGCGGTCTATCATAATAAGCAGGCGATGGTAATGATCAAGGGCGTGGAAGATGATTTCCCCCAGTTGTCCCATATCACGGATATTCTTTATGGTAATGGTAGTTTTGAACTCCATGCAGCTAACTTGCAGTATGGTATCCTGGGGATTCAACTTGCCCAGCAATTAGATGCGGGGGCAGACTGGGATGGTTATATGAAGATCTTTGCTCCGGTAAAAGAGGGGCAGTTGGATCTGGCTGATCCTTCTAATAGCTTTGTCGTGGACTCGATCATCTCACCGGGCGTGGTCTTTTCCGTCAAGCAGGCGGAGTATGATAAAAATTATATTTTAACGTCGATCGCTTTTGCCCGTAATCTGTTTGGCCAACAGGGAATGCTTTCATCTTTGGAGCTTCGGCTGAAACAGAATTCGGATCTTGAATCCGTGAAAAGGGAGATGCAGAAAATAGCCGGGAAGAAATACCGGGTGCTAGACCGGTTTCAACAGCAGGATGATACTTTCAAGATCATGACCATCGAGAAACTGATGGCTTATCTTTTCCTGACATTCATTCTGGTAGTGGCCTGTTTTAATATCATCGGTTCTCTGTCCATGTTGATCATTGATAAGAAAAATGATGTGGTCACCTTGCGGAATCTCGGGGCCAGTGACAAGCAGATTGTACGTATCTTCCTTTTTGAGGGAAGGATGATCTCTGTTATCGGTGCTATTGTCGGAATTGCGATCGGGCTCCTTCTCTGTTGGCTGCAACAGACTTATGGATTTGTTTCTCTCGGGAAATCTGCAGGATCGTTCATCGTTGATGCTTATCCGGTGAGTGTCCATTATTCGGATATTCTGCTGGTTTTCCTGACAGTGATCGCTGTGGGATGGCTTGCGGTTTATTATCCTGTTAGATATTTAAGCAAAAGACTTTTAAGTTAAGTCGCTTGCATGAGTGATTTCACGGTGATGATCATGTCCTTTTAGATCTTATCATCGTGAGGTGCTCTGCTTTTTATGAATGAGGGTTAACCCGTCTCTGACGGGAAGGATGATGTCTTCGGTACGCGGATCTGCAGCGACAAAATCATTAAATCTGCGGATGCCGGCCGTCTGGGCATCATGTTCATATCGGGGATCAATGACATGCCCGTCCCACAGGGTGTTGTCTGCGAGAATGAAACCACCTGGTCTTAGAAGGCTCATGACGGTCTCATAGGTCTTTAGATAAGTACGTTTGTCACCATCTATGAATGCCATGTCAAAAGTGAGGCCTAATAGAGGCGCTTCCTCGTTGGCGTCACCGATGTGCAACTCGATCTTGTCTGCTACGGGAGAGTTTTCTATCCATCTTCGGGTTAAATCTTCCATCTCATCGTTGATCTCGAAGGTATAGATTTTGCCTCCCGCCGGGAGTCCTTCTGCCATACAGATCGCACTATAACCGCTGAATGTTCCTACTTCAAGAATGTTTCGTGGACGAATCATTCGGACGAACATTTTCAGTATCCGTCCTTGCAGGTATCCGCTTGACATCCGTCCATGGAGGGTGTGGATATTTGTGGCGCGCCAGAGTCGATAGAGGTAATCTCCTTCCGGTTCACTATGCTCGCGGATGTACTGGTCCAACAGATTGTCTTCGGGCCTTTCATCGTTGGGGTTGACAAGGGATGTGGATCGCCCTGGATTTTGTTTGCTCATCTTTGAAGGACAATAATTACCCGTTGGGTTATTGAGGACGATTATCCTTTCTTGGTTGAAAGGATCCCTGCAATGGCCAGGTCATACCCCGCAAGTCCAAACCCGCAAATGGTACCCAGACAGGCACAACTGATCATGGATTTGTGACGGTATTCTTCTCTTTGGAAAATATTGGATATATGAATTTCAATTACGGGACATTTCAGGCTGCGGATACAATCTTGGAGAGCTATACTGGTATGTGTGTATGCACCGGCATTAAGCACGATGCCATCGTACGAAAATCCGGTTTCCTGCATCTTGTTGATCAGCTCTCCTTCGATATTGCTCTGATAATAGTCTATCTGGATCTCGGGGTATTTGGCTTTGAGCTTTGGTAAATAGCTCTCAAAAGAATGATCTCCATAAATCCCTGGCTCTCTGATTCCTAAGAGATTCAGGTTAGGGCCGTTGATGATTTGTATTTTCATATTCAATAATAATTTGTACCTTTGTTCTTAACAATCGTATCTTAACTGCAAAGTTAATGAAAATTCTTGGAATGGTCAGCCAGTAAGATAAAAAGTATAAAAGTTTGAAAATGGAAAAGACTTTTTCTGTTGAGATAATGAAAGGCTATCTGAGGTATCTTAAACTTGAAAGGAGTTATTCTCCCAATACCGTTGAAGCTTATCATCGGGATGTGCTGCTTCTTCTTGAATTCTTTCGGAAGAAGGAGATAAGTCCTGCAGATGCCCGACTTGAAGATCTGGAACAATTTTCAGCTGGTTTACATGACTTAGGCGAAGGGCCTAGGTCTCAGGCGAGGATATTAAGCGGCGTGCGTTCTTTTTACCGCTATCTGCAACTTGAGGGCTATCTGAAAATGGATCCATCTGAACTGCTCGAATCTCCGCAAATAGGAGAACACCTGCCAGAATACCTGACCACGGACGAGGTGGATCAACTGGAAGCTTCTATTGATCTCTCAAAATGGGAAGGGCAGCGTAATAAGGCTATTATCGAGGTCTTGTTTTCCTGTGGCTTGCGCGTTTCTGAACTGGTAAATCTGCAACTTTCTAATCTGTATCTGGATGAGAAGTTTGTCAGGGTGATAGGTAAGGGAAATAAGGAACGTCTGGTACCTATTTCGGATGCAGCTATCAAAGAACTGAATCTTTGGTTTTATGACCGCCGTCAGATGGATATAAAGCCTGGTGAAGAAGGTTATGTCTTCTTAAACCGTCGGGGGCACCATCTGACTCGTGTCATGATACTCATCATGATCAAAAAGCAGGCACAGGATGCAGGGATAAAGAAAACAATTTCTCCACATACTCTCCGCCATTCCTTTGCCACGGCATTGCTGCGGGGCGGTGCTGACCTGCGTGCCATTCAGGCCATGCTGGGGCATGAGAATATCGGAACTACGGAAATATATACGCATCTGGAAACTTCAGATCTGAGAAGGGAAATCCTGGAGCATCATCCGAGAAATCAACAGACTTTTCCTTCAGAACGGAAGGATGGAAAATGATTCTGAAAATAGTTGCTGGGATCTCTTCCTGAACGACTTACTTTGAAGGATGACAGATAATTCATGATTTGGACTTAAAAAGGGATAAACGGTTTGGAATTATCCGGAAAATTCGTAACTTTGCATGATTAAACGGAATAGAATAAAATTAGAGACCAATTTATGTCATATTTATTTTCATCAGAATCAGTTTCAGAAGGTCATCCGGATAAGGTATGTGACCAGATTTCTGATGCTTTACTCGATCAGTTTCTCGTTTATGACAGGAACGCGCGTTGCGCTATTGAGACTTTTGCCACTACAGGCCAGGTCATTGTCATGGGGGAAGTGAGCTCGAAAACTTATATAGATCTGCAGACGGTTACTCGTGATACCATTAAGCATATTGGATATACAAAATCAGAATATCAGTTTGACGGCGATTCCTGTGGCTTTCTTTCTGCCATTCATGAGCAGAGTCCTGATATTACTCGTGGTGTCCTCCGGGAGAAGGAAGAGGATCAGGGAGCGGGTGATCAAGGCATGATGTTCGGATATGCGACAAATGAGACGGAAAACTATATGCCGGTTTCACTTGACCTGGCTCATTTGATGATGAAGACGCTTGCGGATATTCGGAAGGAAGGTAAAAGAATGCTTTATCTCCGTCCGGATTCTAAGTGTCAGGTTACGGTTGAGTACAGTGATGATAATATTCCTCAGCGTATTGATACGATTGTCGTTTCGACACAGCATGATGAATTTGATAAAAATGATTCTCGTATGTTGTCTAAAATAAAGGACGACGTTCTCCATATCTTGATTCCTGAAGTTAAAAAGCGTTGTGGAGCAAAGACCTTGGCTCTTTTTAATGATCAGATCAAATATTTGGTTAACCCTACGGGAAAGTTTGTCATCGGTGGTCCTCATGGGGACACAGGACTGACAGGACGCAAGATCATCGTAGATACGTATGGCGGTAAAGGTGCACATGGCGGCGGCTCTTTCTCAGGGAAAGATCCTTCAAAGGTGGATCGCTCTGCAACTTATGCGGCTCGTTATATCGCTAAGAATATGGTCGCAGCAGGCGTGGCTGATGAGATGCTGGTACAGTTGGCTTATGCTATTGGAGTGGCAGAGCCGGTGAGCGTTTACGTGAACACCTACGGAAGAAGTCATGTGAAAATGGCGGATGGTGAGATCGCAAAAAAAATAGGAGAGATGTATGATTTGCGTCCTAAAGCTATTGAACGTGCATTGAAGCTTCGCCAGCCTATGTATTTTGAAACGGCTTCCTATGGTCACATGGGACGGAAAAATGAAGTGGTGAAGAAGGTCTTTACCTCTCGCTACCATGAGCCTAAAACTGTCGAGGTTGAACTTTTCACGTGGGAAAAACTGGATCAGGTGGAGAGAATAAAGAAGGAGTTTGGTTTATAGTTGATTATGGCATTAGGAGATTCCATGCCGCTATTTTTAACATTGATGCACGGTCCTTACGTCTTAGAACGGTCAATTCAGCATCAGCCTACTCCAGCACAAGTGCTGAAAAGGCTGCCAGAGGGGGCTACGCCCGGGCAACAGGATTCTGCAATCCAGCGGAACATCCATCCCGGAAAGGTCCATTGGAGTACAATGCCGGATACGCTTCACTTGCCTGGACAAGTGGCAGGGAAGAGCGTGAAAAATGTTGTCCTTCCGACCTATTATAAAGAGTCTTTCTTCTCTAGAGACTCTATGTTCCATCCTGAACTGCCGGGAGGAAGATTGGGGGTGGCAGGCGATCCTGTTCCTTATACTATTGCAGGTGATGATCTGTTGACGGTTCTGTTGCTGGCCTGTTTTATCCTGGCAATGGTCGCTTTTGCTAAATGCCGTTCTTTCTTTTACCATCAGGCTAAGAATTTTTTCTTTCCTCCGCGAATGGAACAAACTGCGATGACCGAAACTTCCAATGAGTTTAGATACCAGTTCTTTTTCATCCTCCAGACTTGTCTGCTTTTCGCATTGACTTTCTTCCTGTATACTCGTTCTGTCTTTGGAGATACATTCGCAATTTCCCGGTATAAAATTATAGGAATTTATACAGTGGTGCTGGCTGGCTATTTCTTCGTGAAAGGCTTGGCTTATTGGTTTATCAACTGGATATTCTTTGATAAGCGGAAAAACGAACAATGGTTTCATGCTTATTTCTTCCTGATATCCACAGAAGGGGTCGTGCTGTTCCCCATGATTATGCTGATGGCTTATTTCAGATTGCCACTCCAGACGGGTATGATTTATGCGCTGATTGTAGTGGTTTTGTTTAAATTACTCACCTTTTATAAGGCCTTTATTATCTTTTCTCAAAGAATCAGTGCCATTGTGCAGAATATTTTGTACTTTTGTACGCTTGAAGTCATCCCCATGCTTGTGTTATGGGGCATTTGGGAGATGATTGGTAATGATATGAAAATAACTTTTTAGGACAAGATGATAAAGAAAATTCTGGTTTCTCAGCCTCGGCCGACAAGCGAAAAGTCTCCCTATTATGACTTGGAAAAATTATTTAAGGTGGAGTGCGTATTTCGTCCATTCTTTAAGGTTGAGGGCATCTCTTCAAGGGAATTTCGTCAGCAGAAAATCAATTTGTTGAATTACACGGCAGTGGTTTTTACATCTCGTCATGCGATTGATAACTATTTCAAGTTAGCTAAGGATTTGCGGATCACAATTCCTGAAGACATGAAGTATTTTTGTGTCATAGAGACAATAGCTCTCTATATCCAAAAATACATACCCTATCATAAAAGAAAAATATTCTTTGGCAATACGGGCAAAGTAGATGATCTCATCCCTTTGATGGCAAAACATAAGGGGGAGAAATTCCTGGTACCCTTGAGCAGTGTCCATAGTAATAAGATTGCCAACCTACTGGATGAGAAAAAGTTGAACCATACGGAGTGTGTGATGTATCGGACGGTGAGCAATGACTTTACGGAAGATGAAAGGAAAAATTTTGACTTCGATATGGTGGTGTTCTTCAGTCCTACGGGGGTGAAAGCCTTGAAGCAGAATTTTCCGGATTTTGTCCAGGACAAAATTCGTATTGCTGCTTTCGGACCGGCTACTGCTAAGACTGTGAGGGAGGAAGGGTTCCGCCTGGATCTTCAGGCTCCTTCTCAGGATCACCCTTCGATGACCAGTGCTCTGGGTGCTTATCTGAAAAAAGAAAACAAAAAAAGATAGATTCTCTATGCCTGCAGGATCGCTTACATTTAGTAAAAACGAGCGGCTATGTAGCAAAGTGCTGATAGACCGGCTCTTTTCGAGGAGCAGTAGCCATTCGCTGTCTGCCTTTCCTTTGAGGGCCGTCTACCAAATAGTAGAACGTGTACCGGAAGAACCGCAGGATAAAGTGCTGATCAGTGTTCCTAAACGTTGCTTTAAACGGGCTGTCAAACGGAATCGGGTGAAAAGGCAGATAAGGGAGGCTTTCAGAAAAAACAAGTACCTCTTGCTCCATGTCTTGTCTGCCTGCCCTGAAGACCAGGTCGTGATCGCTTTTCTCTGGCAGGATCCTCAATTGTATGAGACGGATGAGATAGAGAAGAAGGTCGTATCTCTGCTGCGGCGGATCAGTGAAAGAATATGAATGTACTGAGGGCAATATTTAAAGGGTTGAAGAAGGGGATTCATCTGATACTCAGACTGATCACCTGGCTACTGGTGTTGCCTATTATATTTTATCAGCGGTTTATCTCTCCTTTTACTCCTCCAAGTTGTCGGTTTACTCCCACTTGTTCTGAATATGCCCGACAGGCGTTGTTGAAGTATGGACCGTTAAAGGGACTGTATCTCGCCATAAGGAGAATCCTCCGTTGTCATCCATGGGGAGGATCGGGTTATGATCCGGTACCCTGAGGATAGATACAGTCAGGAGAATGAGGGATTGAAATAGGAAGGGGCTTCCCTTGCTGCTTAGAAATGAAGAATAAAATATATATCTATAAAGAGTTACACGATGGCAAAAAATTTTGTTGAGGAATTAAAATGGCGTGGAATGTTAGCGCAGATCATGCCAGGTACTGAAGAACTTTTACAGAAAGGGATGGTATCGGCTTATCTGGGTACAGATCCGACTGCTGATTCTTTGCATATCGGTCACCTCTGTGGAATCATGATGCTTCGTCATCTGCAGGCTTGTGGACATAAACCTTACTTGCTTTTGGGAGGAGCTACGGGAATGATCGGCGATCCTTCCGGTAAAAGTCAGGAGCGTAATCTCTTGAATGCGGACACGTTGTATCATAACCAGGAATGTATCAAGAAACAAGTTTCTAAGTTCCTTGACTTTGATGGCAAGGAAGCGAATGGAGCGGAACTGGTTAACAATTATGATTGGATGAAGGACTTCTCCTTCCTTGATTTCGTGCGTGAGGTCGGCAAGCATATCACAGTTAATTATATGATGGCCAAGGAGAGCGTTCAGAAACGGTTGAATGGGGAGGCCCGTGACGGATTGTCTTTCACGGAATTTACTTATCAACTCCTTCAGGGTTATGATTTCCTTTGGCTTTATGAACATAAAGGGGTCCAGCTCCAGATGGGTGGAAATGATCAGTGGGGGAATATGACTACCGGCACGGAATTGATCCGCCGTACGCTGGGGATAGATGCACAGGCTTATTGCCTCACTTGTCCTCTGATCACAAAGGCTGATGGTAAAAAATTTGGGAAAACAGAGAGTGGAAACGTGTGGCTTGACCGTAACCGTACTACTCCATACGCTTTTTACCAGTTCTGGCTTAATGTAAGTGATGTGGATGCAGAGAAGTATATTAAGATCTTCACTTCACTGGACCATCCTACAATAGATGCTCTGATCACGGAGCATCGTAAAGATCCCGGACTTCGTATGCTGCAGAAAAAACTGGCGGAAGAGGTCACTACAATGGTTCATTCTAAACAGGATCTGCTGATGGCAATTGCTGCAAGTAATATCTTGTTTGGTAAATCGACGAAGGAGGATTTGGCCCAACTTGATGAGGCTACTCTGTTGGATGTTTTCAAAGGGGTTCCGCACTATGAGGTGACTAAAGATGATCTGGGGTGTTCTGCTGTTGATCTGTTCAATAGGGAAGGAATGATGATCTTCCAGAGCAAGAGTGATATGCGTAAACTCGTCAAGGGTGGCGGGGTGTCCTTGAACAAGGAGAAGGTCCAGACTTTTGATCGTCCCATCACATCGGAGGATCTGATCGATGGCAAATATCTGCTGGTACAGAAAGGAAAGAAAAATTATTTCCTGATTACCGTAAAATAATCGGGTGAAATCTGATGGCTCGGTCTTTGAAGGAGTATATCCCTCCAGGGAGGTGCATGGCTCCTGATGTTAAAAAAGATCGTAAAAATTTGGTGGTGGCATAAAAATGTACTACCTTTGCCCCATCAAAAGACAGATTGTCCCATGGTGTAATGGTAGCACTACAGTTTTTGGTTCTGTCAGCGGTGGTTCGAATCCGCCTAGGACAACTTTCTGATTCCATAAGTCAAAGATCGTTAATGACTTGTGGAATTTTTGTTTGGTTACATCTTGTCCCCTATTTTCGAAAAATAGGGGATCATCGGTCACAAGTGACTATCGTGTGACTATGATTCTTTCTTATCGTTAAAAAACTAGCAATATTATTTGAACCTATCTGTTTGTGGCATAATAAATTACCGTAAAGAATTGAAAATAGCTTTCAGTTTTGATAATCTGACTACAATTTTTGATAAAAGTGTGTAGATTTCAAAAAAATATTCTATTTTTGTGTAACGTTTCAGCAGTTATTTTTTGAAAAGGTATAAATGTACATACCGTGATACATGGTTATAGATAATAATCTTTTATATTCATGTCAGAGAATTTGTTCTTATGCAGATCATGTATGAGAGCATTATGCATGGTGATATACCTCTGGGAGAATAGGTCACCAGGAGGAACCTGGCCATGTCTCTGATCTTGTCAGGTAAGTTGGCCATAGATGGTATGAGAGATAAAAATATAGTAAACTAATTCAAAAATTTATTTCATGAAAAAGACAATCTTGTTAGCTCTGTTTTTGTGTGTTATCGTAACTGGAGAGGCAAAACCAAAACTCAAGAATTCTGTTCCTCAACTGGGAAAGAACTCAGTAGAGCAGGTCCTCAAGGCAATGACGCTGGAGGAAAAGGCGGAATTGCTTGTGGGTGGATCTTATGAGGTGGTTGATGGTAAGAAGGGCCCGACTTTGCCGGAAGCAGGTATTGGTGCAGCAGGTATGACGAAAGCGATCCCCCGGTTGGGGATTCCTTGTACGGTGCTGACTGATGGCCCTGCCGGAGTACGCATTTCTCCGACACGCAAGGGGGACAGTCGTACTTTTTATGCTACCGGTAATCCTGTGGGGACTCTTGTAGCGTCTTCCTGGGATGTTGACTGTGCTAAGGCTGTCGGCAGGAATATGGGAGATGAAGTGCTGGAATATGGCTGCGATGTCCTGCTGGCTCCGGGAATGTGTCTTCACCGTAATCCCCTTTGCGGAAGAAATTTTGAATATTTCTCAGAGGATCCGGTGCTGAGCGGCATCTTGTCTGGAAATGAAATATTAGGTGTCCAGTCTAATGGCGTAGGTACTTCTGCCAAGCATTTTATTTGTAATAATCAGGAGACCTTCCGTACACAGAATAACTCGATCGTCGGCCAGCGGGCACTCCGTGAACTCTACCTTAAAAATTTCGAGTTGGCAATCAAAATTGGAAATCCGTGGACGGTTATGTCTTCCTATAATCTTCTGAATGGCTCTTATACACAGGCTGATAAACCTCTGCTCCATGATTGGTTGAGAGGAGAGGTTGGTTATAAAGGGATCGTAATGACGGACTGGACTGAGCGGCGGAATACGGTGGACCAAGTCAATGCTGAAAATGATTTGATGGAGTGGGGACTGGATACTCAGGTGCGTGACATCGTTGATGCCGTCCAGAACGGTAAACTATCCATGGATGTCGTGAACCGGAATGTCCGGAATATCTTGAATTATATTGTCAAGACCCCGCATTTCCGCCACTATAAGGCTTCTAATGCTCCGGACTTGAAAGCCCATGCAGCCGTGGCCCGTGAGATGGCGGCACAGGGTATTGTCCTTCTTAAGAATGATGATCGGACCTTGCCCTTGACTCAAGGTCAGAAGGTGGCTCTTTTTGGTATAGGCTCCTATAAAGGCTTCCTGGCTAATGGCTGGGGCTCCGGTGATGTGAACAAGCCTTTTGTGATCAATATCTGCCAGAGCCTGCAGAATGCCGGTTATCAGGTAGATGAGGATATGGCTGAACTCTATCAAGATGCAGATGAGGATATTAATTTCGGGCCTGCCTATGCAAGGCATCGTGCTTCCGTTGATGATGTGGCCATAATGACGATCAGGCGGAAT
>DHOX01000069.1:26948-43761 GCA_002409785.1 Prevotella sp. UBA5379
TTGATCGTCATCCTGGATATTGGTGGGGTGATCGAGACGTCATCATGGAAAGATATTCCGGATGCGATCCTGTTGCCCTGGCAGGCCGGTGAGGAAGGCGGGAACGCCATTGCAGATATTCTTTCCGGTAAGGTGTGTCCCTCCGGTCATCTGCCGATGACTTTTCCGGTAGCTTATGAGGATGTTCCGTCATCGAAAAACTTCCCTCAGAATGATAATGGAGGGGTTTTTGACAAGAACAAGTCAACGATAGGCTATACTAAGTATGATGAGGGGATATGGGTTGGATACCGTTATTTTGACACATTTGGCAAACCGGTCTCTTATCCTTTTGGCTATGGTTTGTCCTATACGACCTTCTCGTTGAGCGGCTTGAAAGTACGCTATGGGAAATCAGTTTGTAAGGCAGTCGTAACGGTGACGAATACCGGTAAGGTAGCGGGCAGGGAAGTGGCCCAGCTTTATGTCTCGGCTCCCAAGGGGACGCTGGAGAAACCAAAGAAGGAATTGAAGGCATTTGCCAAGACCCGTAATCTTCAGCCTGGAGAGTCGCAGACCCTGACGCTGACCTTCCGTCCTATGGACCTGGCCTCTTTTGATGCAGTCACCAACAGCTGGGTACTGGATCCTGGAGTCTATGAGGTGATGATCGGCCAGTCCGTCGAGAATATCAAGTTGACGGCACCGATGAAAATTTCCAAGGGTGTTCAGAAGAAAGCCCCGGCAATTATCTAAAGGTATGAGAAGTAAGTGAGATTGTCCAAAAGGATGATCTCATTTATTTTTTCGTTTGAAAACAGATTTAAGTTACATGAAAAGTAAGTTCTCGTTAGTTTTTCTTTTTTTGATAGTCCTCTCGACCAAGTCGTTTGCATCGGCCTGGACGGCCAAATGGATAGAGTCTGAGAATTGCAAGAGTACCGTAAACACATGGCAAGTGTTCCGTAAAACAGTTGTCCTTTCTGCTGTCCCGAAGTCATTGATGGCACGGATTTCCGTGGACTCTAAATATTGGTTGTGGATAAATGGCAGAATGGTTGTCTTTGAAGGTGGCCTGAAGCGAGGCCCATCGCCGTCAGATTCCTATTATGATGTCGTGAATATCCGTCCTTATCTGCATAGAGGCCGTAATGTGATAGCTATACTTTCTCTGTTCTATGGCAAGGAAGGTTTTAGTCATAAGAGTAGTGGTCAGGCGGCCCTGTTGTTTGAAGCTCATTCTGAGCATGTGGATATTGTCTCTGATGAATCTTGGGAGGCTACGGTTTATAAGGCCTATGGTAAGGTGGGTAATCCTGAACCCAACTATCGACTGTGTGAAAGTAATCTTTGCTTTGACGGCCGGGAAAGTCTGGGTGACTGGTATTCTCCTGCTTTCCGGGGGCATTTTCCTAAGGCGAAGGTTTTCTCCGCTGTGGCTGAGAATGGTGTCTTCGGAAAATTAGTGTTGCGCCCTATTCCATTGTTCCGATATTCTGGTTTGAAAAAATATGTGAGCCAATCTTTTGATCCTGCAACTCGTATCTTGCATTGCCGGTTACCTTATGATGCACAGGTGACACCCTATCTTAAAGTAAAAGCTCCTGCAGGGGATACCATCGATATGCGTACGGAGGATTATCTTGTCGCGGGAGTTCCCAGTGTACGTGGGGAGTATATTACTTGTAACGGTGTCCAGAAATATGAATCTTTAGGCTGGATGAATGGCAATGAAGTCCAGTATAGGATTCCTGAAAATGTGAAGGTGCTTGCCGTCAGGTATCGTGAAAGTGGTTATGATACGAAGATTGTCGGTAACTTTAAATGTAATGATCCGTTTTTTACAGAATTGTGGAAGCGGTCTGCCCGTACTCTTTACGTAAATATGCGTGATACCTATTCTGATTGTCCTGACCGGGAGCGGGCACAATGGTGGGGAGACGTTACGAATGACATACAGGAAAATTTTTATACCCTTTCTCCTTCCTCCTGGCAGATCATCAATAAGGGAATTTATGAACTCATGAACTGGCAGCGGAGAGATGGAACGATCTTCGCTCCTGTTCCTGCTGGTAACTGGGATAAAGAACTCCCTGTTCAGATGCTGATGTCAGTAGGCTGGTATGGTTTCCATAAGCAGTATTATAATAGTGGTGACAGTTCTTTTGTTTCCGTGATCTATGATCGATTGCACCGGTATTTGCATGATGTGTGGAAAATGGACAACAATGGTTACGCAATCACCCGGGAAGGTGGATGGAGCTGGGCGGACTGGGGAGATCATATTGACTTGTCTCTCCTTACGGCTGAATGGTATTATCTGGCATTGAAGGGCGAAAGGGACTTCGCCCGGATGCTGAATAGAGAGGCTGACGTAAAGGCTGATGATGTGATAATGAAGAGAATGAAGGACCATTTTGACAGTTGTTATTGGAAAGGCAGCGATTATCGTTCTGATTCTTATAAGGAAATGGACAGTGACGATCGTGCTCAAGCCATGGCTGTACTGTCAGGATTAGCGGATCCAGACAAATATCCGGAAATCGTCCGTATATTGAAGAAGTCGTATTTTGCCAGTCCGCTTATGGAAATGTATGTACAGCGGGCTCTATTTAAGATGGGCCAAGGGGAGTTCGCCTTACAGAGAGCCAAAGAAAAATATGTCAAGATGATGTCTTATAAGGACCAGACCACTGTTTTTGAATTCTGGGATAAGGGAGGCAGTATCAATCATGCCTGGGCCAGTGGTATGACTGTCATCTTCGGGCAAGAGGTTTGTGGTGTAAGGCCTACCTCTCCTGGATTTAAGACCTTTGAGGTGAAACCTGATTTGGCAGGACTGTCACAAGTCTCTGCGAATATGCAGACGTTATACGGGATGATCCGCATAAGGATTAAAAAGAAAAATGGATACATTCATTTGACTTTGACTGTACCTGAAGGGACTCAGGCTACCGTCATGCTTGGCAGAGAGGTTCAAAGATTGAAGGCTGGGAAGTACCATTTAAGCAGTAAAGAATAGTCGGCTTTTTAAATGAAAACAGGTTATATCGTAAACTTCAAGAGTTTCGTTTCAGGCTCTTGAAGTTTTTACGGTATAGATTTTTTATTGTAAAGAAAATCGTAAGGTCTGAACATCCCTGCTGTTGGGACCGACCATAATGTCAAAATCACCTGGTTCACAAACATATTCCAGTTTGCTGTTATAAAATTTCAGTTGGTCTGGTGTGACCGTGAAGACCACCGTTTTAGATTCTCCTTTATTTAAATGAATGCGTACGAAATCTTTCAGTTCTTTGACAGGTCTGGAAAGGCTGGCAACAAGGTCATGAATGTAAAGTTGCACTACTTCGTCCCCGTCATAATCACCGGTATTGGTTACTGTGATGCTGGCCTTGATGCTCCCCTTCTCTGTCATCGTGTTTTTATCCAGTTTCAGGGGTCCATATTTAAAAGTAGTGTAGGAGAGTCCGTAACCGAACGGATAAAGAGGATCATTGTCAATATCGAGATAGTTACTACGGAACTTTGTAAACCATTTTCCTTTTTCGAGGGGCCTTCCGGTATTCAGATGATTATAATAGATGGGAATTTGCCCCATACTTTTAGGCATCGTAAAAGACAGATGTCCACTGGGTACTTTATTCCCGAAAAGTACATCACAGATGGCACTACCAGCTTCTGATCCCCCGAACCAAACATTTAATATGGCATCGAAATTCTGCTGTTCCCAGGTCATGACGGTAGGACGTCCTGAGAAATTGACCAGTACGATCGGTTTACCTGTTTTCTTTAGTGCTGTGAGTAAATCTTTCTGTGCATCAAAAATGGTCAGATCAGACCGGCTGCTGCATTCTCCGCTCATTTCTGATGTCTCTCCGATGGCAGCGACAATAACATCTGCCTTCCGGGCTGCCTCCAGAGCTTCTTTAAGCATCTCTTTCGGATCCCGGTGATCACGGATCCCGCGGCCGAACATTGAGCCACGGGCTTCAAGGGCAGAGTCATAACAGATGTTGGAACCTTTGGCATAAATAATGTCAGCCCGGTTCCCGACCGCTTCTTTTATGGCTGTATATAGAGATTTATATTTGTCAAAGGTGGCTGTAACACTCCAGGTCCCCGGCATGTTCGTATTGGTATTACCTAAAGGACCGATAAGAGCTATCGTACCCTTTTTCTGTAAAGGGAGCAGGTGTTTTTCATTTTTCAACAGGACGAAGGTTTCTGCTGCCAGATTACGGGCAGCCGTACGGTGTTCTATAGTGTAGATCTCAGTATTTGCCCTTTTCGGATTCAAATAGCGGTAAGGATCATCGAAAAGGCCAAGTTTGTATTTTGCTTCCAGAATGCGTCGACAGGCTTGGTCTATGGTCTGTTCACTGACCATTCCTTCTGCTACAGACTTTTCCAGGGTGTCAATATAACCGTTAGAGACCATATCCATGTCCGTTCCGGCATTAAGGGCTAAGGCAGATACCTGTTGCAGGTTGCCTAGTCCATGATTTTCCATCTCCATGATTGCCGTATAATCTGTCACGACAAAACCTTTGAATCCCCATCGCTGGCGTAGTATATTGGTGAGGAGCCATTTGTTCCCGGTCGACGGAATGCCGTCTACGGTATTAAAGGAAGTCATGACACTTCCGGCACCGGCATCAATTGCAGCTTTGTAGGGAGGAAAATAATAATTGAACATACTGATCCGGCTCATGTCTACAGTATTATATTCACGACCGGCTTCAACACCACCATATAAGGCAAAATGCTTGACGCAGGCCATAACGGTATTTCGGGCTTTCAGGTCTTGACCTTGATAGCCTCTTATCATGGCACGGGCAATCTGTGAACTCAAATAAGGGTCTTCACCGTTCCCTTCAGCCATCCTTCCCCATCTGCCATCACGGCAAATGTCCAGCATCGGACTGTAGATCCAGCAAATGCCGTCTGCACTGGCTTCATCAGCTGCAATGCGGGCAGCCTTTTCAATGGATTTGATGTCCCAACTGCATGAGAGGGCGAGAGGTATAGGGAAGATGGTCTGGTAACCATGGATGACGTCCATGCCAAAAAGTAAGGGGATTTTCAGTCGACTTTGAGTGACGGCGATTTTTTGTACTTCATGGATCTTTTTTACACCTTTGAGGTTGAACAGTCCTCCGACTTCCCCTCTTCGGATCTTTCCTGAAATATCACTGCTTTTTGCTTGCCCAGTAATGATGTCGCCGGTTACAGGAAGGTTGAGTTGGCCGATTTTCTCCCTCAGAGTCATTCTGCTCATGAGTCTGTCAATAAACTGGTGCATGTCATTTGTGCTCTCTTGTGCTCCTGCTGAAAAGGGGAACATTAAAATGATCAGGAGCAGACGGATAATTTTCTTTTTTACTTTCATGACGTACCTGTGTTTGTTTTTCACCTGTTAGCATTGACAGTGAATCCAAGTTTATACAGACCTTTCTGGATTTCCGGACAACTCATGAATAAATTCCAAAGCAGTCCTGACCGGTAGTTTTCGATCATCGGAGCAATCGTACACTGATCAATAGCCAGATAGCGGGGTACCGTCCAATGTGATTGCTCGGAGAAAGCATCATAGAAGCCGTATTTTCCCCATATCCATGTTCCTCGTCGGTAAAATCCTTTCAGGGCAGCCATGGATTTCTTTGGTGTATAGGGGAAGGAAGAGAGGGCTGCTGCAGGAGTAATGACACCGAGATCATTGTTTGGAGAGTGAGCGGCATAACCATTGATGGAGTAACTGGCAGTCAGACCCCAGCAATCTTCCCCGTATCCTTTATAATGTTTTGGATTGGCTACGCAATAAGCGTAATCACTCAATGCATGATTACGCACCACATTCCAGTAGTTGGCGTAGGTATCTGAAAGATGCCTTGGATCCAGCCCTATATATGAATATTGAGCCCAGAACAGAGGTCCTCCGGTCTGTTCTGCCCCATTATGCTTTAATTCTAGAGGATACCCGTATGGTGCAGCATTGCTTCGGATGGCTCCGCTTCGTGCCCATCCGGCGTGATAGCATATAGCAGGAATGCTGTGAGTGGGAGATGAGGCAGCAAGAATATAGGCAATCAGACATTCATTATATCCTTGGATAGGAAAGTTCATAGCCCATCCGTAGTCGGGTGACCAGTGCCAGTAGAGTACGTTCTGGTCTCCATTGCGATACCAGTCGAATTCCATGCCTCTCCATAGTGAATCGATCTTTTCTGCTAATCCTTTTTCTTGCTGGTTCCCATCTTTGAAGTATTGCCGGACACAAAGCAGACTGGCCATCAGGAAACTGCTTTCCACAAGGTCTCCACCATCATCCTTTTCTCCGAAAGGTTTTACTTTTCCTGTCGGACCATATAACCAATGTGGCCACATCCCGTGAAAGCGGTTTGCATGGGACAGATAGTTGACAATTTTTTCAAGGCGCTCCAGTCCTTGCTCCCTATCGATGAAACCACGGTTAATCCCTGTGAGTAAACCGGCAATACCAAATCCGCTGCCTCCTATAGTAACGACATCCTGGTCATTGTCCGGATAGATTCCGTCTAAGTGAATCCGCTCCCGCGCCATTCCGGAAGTAGGTTCTGCACCGTCCCACATGTAGTTGAGGCTGACTTTTTGGATATAGTCAAGTAATGTGCTGTCGTTGGGGAATGAGTCTGGCCGAATAGCGGCAGGTGGATTTCTGTTAAAATTCTGGTCATTCTTATTTGCCGCACAAGAATTCAGAACGTTGAAGAGGCAAAGAAATATGATAAGTCTTAATATTGTTTTCATTTACTAATGTATTATTAAAAAGAGTAATGCGCTTTTAAGAATAATTGCGGAATTTTATGATGGATGTCAGGAACCCCTGTAAATCCTTGAAATAATAGGTACTGGAGTCCTGTTTCGCTGTTGATTACTTGGCAAGTATTGTTTAAACATAAAGTATTCCCGGCTTTTGCCGGGAAAATTATAGTCCAATAAGATAGGTAAATCAAAAGAAAGAACTGATTTATTCATCCTTTGGCGTGTTTTTTAAATCTGGAACATTATTAAGTTGATCGAATGGCAGAGGAAAGTAAGTCTTGTCAGTAGTCCATCCTTTTGACTTAAGAACGGTATTAGCTAATCCTGTACGAATGAGATCCTGATACCTTTCTCCCCATTCCCCGCAGAATTCCATACGGCGTTCGTCCAAGATCTGATCTATGGTTACATTGTGGAGCTCAGGCATCTTTGCTCTATCCCTGACCAGATTGAAAGGAGCATCTCCATTTTCTCCCAATCGTACTTTAGCTTCAGCGTTCATCAGTAAGACATCGGCGTAACGGAGAATCCTGATATTGTTGTTTGAACCATATTTAGTACGTCCTGGAGTCAGCTCATTGGATGGCGTATAGACCTTACCATTCCAACAGTCAGTTTGTGTGGGGTTATCGGAGCCTTTAATGTAGTCGCCACTTGGAGTCGTTTCTCCCTTTTCCAAGAAAGAGGTTGTATAACGGACGGTTTCTCCTCGGGCCTTTGCCCAGTCCCTGAAGGCTGGATAATAACCGATAAATCCCCAGCCAGAGATGTTTCCATCGTTTGCTGGTCCTTGAAATACGAACCACTGATCGGCATCTACCATATCACCGGAGCCTGTGCCAAAGTCAGTACACTGACATTCAAAGAGTGACTCATCGCAAAGTTTCCCCGGGATCTTGAACAGCTCATAATAATTATCATAAAGCTTGAATTTTCCACTATTAATGATATCATCAGTCAGTTCCTTCACTTTCTGGTAATCGCCTTCGTCTAAATAGACTTTAGCTGCTAACTGTTCGGCGGAGAATGCCGTAACAGCACCTTTATGTTCCATCTCGTTTGGACGTAAGCGCGGACAGTGATCAATAGCATATTGTAAATCTTGCAGGATATAAGCATTTACGGCCCTTACAGTGGAACGAGTTAAATCGACTTGTTGATTATCCCGTACGATGGTTACTGGACCGAATCCTTGGACCAGCCGGAAGTAAGCAAAGGCACGTAAGAAACGGACTTCCCCGCAGTAAGACCGGTAAGTCTGCATTTCAGTGCTATCCTTGATGTTTGCGGCATAGCTGTCAAGGGATATTAATGCGGAATTGGCAGTCCTTATCATATCATAATAATTATTCCACATTGTGTTAAGCCCCCAAAAGGTGTTATCATATTTGTAATTTCCATAGTCTACTAATGATTGTTGATCATCAACACGTCCAGACCATAAATCACCACCTCTGATGACACTGAGTCCCTGGATAATCCAATGCATACCATCCGTACGGAGTTTGGCATAAACACCTGATACCGGCATGTACATATTGCTGATATTGGTAAAATCAACTTTCTTTTCCGGAATGCTGTTCTCCGGATCCTTGTCCAGATAGTCGCATGAAGTGGCTAAAAGGGTTAAAGCAGCTATTGTAAAAACAGAAATAGTTCTAAAAATTCTCATGGTTATATATATGAAGTGGTTAGAATTGAATTTGTACTCCGAATGTATAAGTCGCAGTAAGCGGGTATACATTGGTATCCCATCCTTGAGGATCACTAATCTCAGGAGTAAAAGTATTTGCCGAGAAACTGGTGAGCGGTCGATCGGCAGTCAGACTTAGTCGGATGCTTGGCATTGTGTAGGAACCCAACTTGATATTCTTGAAAGAATAGCCTAATGTGACGTTTTGGATGCGGAAAAAGTCAGCATTTTCAACCATATAGGAGTTGGTACGTTGATCGCTTATATTCCAGGCTTTTGTAAGAGCTTTTGCGGAAGGATATTTATTGGTTGAACCTGCTCCGGTCCATCTGTGTTTAAATTGATTTTCGTCAAAGTTATAATTACTTTGTGCATATCGTAAAGCACGTTTGCGATTGAACATTTGTGCACCGGTCTGTCCGTAAGTGGTTAATTCGAAGTCAATGCTTTTCCAGTTGAATCCTAGACTTATTCCATAGGTGAAATCAGGTATATAGGAACCCAAAGCTTGTTCGTCATCTCCGTCAATCTTGCCATCTTTGTTCACATCTTCATATTTAAAATCACCCGGTTCAAGCCCATTAGCTACAGCAACTGGATCTTTTGCACATTCTTCTGCTGTTTGGTATATGCCGATTACTTTGTAACCATAGAAAGAATTCATCTTTTTGCCGACTATATTTACGGTTTCACCACCCTTAATCATCTTTGGTCCTCCTAGGCTTTTTACCCTGTTCCTTAGTAATGAAAGGTTTGTGTCTAAATGGTATTTAAAGTCAGATCCAATCCGGTCGTTCCATGTTGCAGTGATGTCGAAACCGCTATTGAGGATCTTACCGTAATTCCCAGCCAAAGTATTGGTACTGAACGGCAAATTCATACTGATGACAGCATGTTTGGTCATGCGGTGAAAATAATCAAAATCAATATTCAGACGGCTATTCAAGGATGACATACTGAATCCAAGATTGAATTCATCTACCAGTTCCCATTTTAGCCAACTGAAATAGGAGGTGTTTTGATACCCGGCAATAGTGCTGCTCCCGAATACACCGGAATAGTTGTTACCTGTATTGATGGAAGCAAAACCATCACTTGCGGCTACATGGTCATTGCCCAACTGCCCCCATGTGGCACGGAGTTTCAGGTAATCAAAGATATGTTGGTTCTTCATGAACGGCTCTTCCGTTACCACCCATGAGGCACCTAATGAAGGGAAGTATCCCCAATGTTGTTGATATTTGGAAGAACCATCAGCACGGAAAGTAAACATCAGGTAATATTTCATGGCATAATTGTAGTTGAGACGTGCGAAGTAACTTTGTCCTCGATAGGTCGTGCCGTCATCACCAAGGGTGATACCATCAGCATTGCCTCTGTCTAAATACCAGTATTCTTCCTTATCCTCCGGGATATTTACTGCGTTCCCCCAGAGATACCGGTAACTTTCCTGGCGCATGGAATAGCCGGCCATGGCTCCAAAGGAATGTTTTCCTAATTGGTCATTGTAGGTCAGCGTGTTATCCCATACATAATTGTCATTATTGGTCGTTGACTTTGTTAAATTGCTTTGCGTGGCTTGTTGCCAACTGCTGACATAGTATGAAGGGATAAAAATCCTGCCTTGGATGGCAGAATGGTCATAACTGATACTAGTTTGGAAACTGAGTTTGTCAGGGATAAAGGTAAATTTGGCATAGAAGTTACTCAGTACCTGCTTCGTATCGTTCCTGGCATTATATTCTTCAGCTGTGGCTATTGGATTGTAGAAGTTGGCAGTGTAGCCGATAGAAGAAGGTGAGGCCCATTTTTGAGGAAAAGCGGATGTGTTCAGTTCGTCATAAACAGGATAAATACCTGGAGCGTTGAAGGCTTGTTGCCATGCAGCGTTATTGGCCAGCTGCTGAGTAGAATTTACAAATATTCCATTGAATCCGACTTTCAGCCAATTTGTGGCATCATAGTCCAATGCTGCGCGGAAATTCAAGCGCTTATAATTATTATCCACATCCATGATCCCATTTTGATAGGTATAATCCATGCCCATAGAGTAAGTAGCTCTCTCCCCTCCACCGCTTATGCCAATACTATGGTTGGTGATGAGTGCAGAACGCAGCAACTCCTTATACCAGTCGGTATTGCTTCCAAAGGTCCACTTGTGGAAATCCGTGTCTGCATAACTTCCACCGTAACGGTCAATACTTGCCTTAAAATAAGACAGATAAGCATCATAATTGGCCTCGAGGAGCATTTGGGCATATTCACTCGAGTTACACATCTTCATCACATTTGTAGCTTTTTGTATACCTACATAACCATTATAGGTGATTTTCGCATTCTGGTTTCGGAGTCCTTTTTTTGTTGTAATCAGCACTACTCCATTAGCCGCACGTACTCCATAGATGGCTGCTGCAGAAGCATCCTTCAGAATGCTCATATCCTGGATATCATCGGAGTTAAGAAAGTTGATGTTGTCATAAAACATGCCATCAACGACATAAAGTGGATTGGAATTACTAAAGGATCCTGTTCCTCTGATCCTCACGGTAGGACCCGAACCTGGGGCACCGCTGCTGACAATGTTGACACCGGCTACTTTACCTTGTAGTGCCGTCATTGGGGCAGGTGAGGGGGTACTTGTCAGTTCATCCCCTTTGATGACTGCAATGGGGGACGTAAGGTCTTTGGCTTTTTGCGTGCCATAACCTATCGTGACTACTTCATCAAGCATCTTGGAGTCATCTTTCATCTGGATGCTCATTAAGGGTGAGGCTTTTACTTTCTGCGTCTTCATCCCTATATAAGAGATGGTAAGACTGGAACCCGCAGGAACATTCAGAATAGTAAAATTGCCATCCAAATCGGTAACAGCCCCTAATTTGGATCCGTCTACCTGGACGGTGGCTCCGATAACGGGCTGGTCTGCTGCATCTGCAATATGACCTTTGATAGTCTGTGACTGTGCAAAGGATAATTGGATGCACAGGGTCAATAGAATTGATAATACGATTTTCTTCATTTTGGTATTCAGATTTAAATTAATTGTCAATTGCAAATTTATGTTGAAGAAATGAAAATGTCAAATATTTGCCTACGATAACAATACGACAACTACATGAAAGACTACGATTTTACCACGATAAAAATTATAAAACATTGATTATCAACATGCTAAATGTTAAGTTAAAATCTCTTTTTTGTTAGCAACAAGGAAACTCTTGGAAGTAATAGAGGAAGGGATCTGTAAACTTTTTAAATATATTGAAAGCTTTTCTGATTTTTTCCTTTGCTTGCTCGGAATTTTTATCTATTTTTGCACCAACCTGATAAGTATATATGAAACGCATAGTGTCTGTTTTCTTGCTGGTTTTGACTTTCTCTACCCTGTCCTTTGCGGATGGATTCGTACCTGTCGTTACCAATTATTCCTCTTTGGACTATGACGGGGGATTACAGAATTGGGCAATTGACCAAGGGGAGAACGGAGAGATCTATATTGGCAATAACAGAGGTGTACTTTGTTTTGACGGTTATAACTGGAGTCTTACACCCCTGCCGGGAAATGCTATTGCCCGTTCTCTGCTTGTGGACGGGAACCGATTGTATGTCGGTAGTTATGAGAATTTTGGATATTTTACCCGTGATATTTTTGGAAGGTTACATTTTACTTCTTTATGGAATCTGGTCAGACGTTATACTCCACATCATGATGAGATATGGAATATTATTAAGACCAGAGATGGTAAAATCCTTTTTCAGTCTTTTGCTTCATGGTTTGAATATAATGGACACACGGTCAGAGTTCATTATTCGTCTCACCGGTTGCCTCTGTATTTTTTCAGCATCTTCGGAAAAATTTATTCCCAACTGATCAATGGGCCTTTTTGCCAGGTGGTGAACGGACACTACCTCCCTGTACTTCCTAGGACCGTTTTCCATGGGGATAATGTCGTGGCTGCATTGCCATTTCATCGGGGACTGATGCTCCTTTGTACTGAATTTAATGGCTTATATATCTACGATGGCCACCGGATTTCTCCTCTTAAAACTGAAGTAGACAGACAACTGAAAACTGCGCAGGTCAATCGGGCTATTATGATACCTCATGATTCTACTCTTGTTATAGGAACAATTCTCGGGGGGATTTATGGGTTGGACAGAAAAGGTGGCTTGAAATGGCATTATGATACACATAATCTCTTGCGGGACAATAGTGTATTACGTCTTTTTTGTGATCGTGATCATAATGTGTGGGCTGCACTTGATGTGGGAGTGGCCTTGATCCATAGTGGAGCGCCATATTCCTTGTTTACTGACCCAGCCTCTTCCTTGGGTATGGTCTATGATATTTACCGTTTGCCTGACCGGATGTACATCGCTACGAATCAGTGTACGTATCTCTATCGTGAAGGTCCTTTATATTCCATCCATGGAACAGAAGGCCAGAACTGGTTTATTACGGGTATTGGCAACCAACTGATTGTGGGGAATAATCATGGCACAAAATATATTCATGATAGGTCAGCGAGTCTTGTACCCGGCAGTACGGATGCCGGTGGTACGTCCATTCGTAGATATTCTACGGTGGATAGTGATTATCTGATAGAATCGAGTTATTCTGCCTTTCAGGTATATGGGGAGAAAAATCATGAATGGCATTTTCGGAATCGGATTAATGGATTTAATGCACCCGTCCGCCAGTTCGAAATCGATGGTCAGTCCGTCATCTGGGCAGCAAACATGGATATTGGACTCTATCGCATTGAACTTTCCGGTGATCTGAGAAAAGTGTCATCGATTAAGTATTATCCATCTCTTGACGGCTGCAAGAGACCTTGTCGGATTTATGTGATGAAAATTCGTGGAGAAATCATATTATCTGACGGAAAACGATTATATATGGCGTGGAAATCAGGAATTGTACCCTGTAAGGCTCTTTCTGATTTCGCCTGTGAAAATATTGTGTCTTCTGCACCGGTAGATAATAATCGCTTCTGGCTGGTGTCGGACAAAGGTTATACCTTGATTCAGTATAAAAATAATAATTACCATCGTATCGCCTATGTGCCTGCTGCATTCTTTGGACTTGAGTGTGGTGACTATATGAATAATGTGAGGGTCATGGGGGGACTGGCTTATTTTTGCCTGAATGGTGGAGTAGGCTGTATGGACTTGCGGGCTCCGTTGATTAAAAGCAATTTTCCGGAAAAATTGCTTCTTCGTAGGGTTGAAGATGTAACTTCTGACCGGAAAATCCGCCTGCTGCCGATAGACGGGAGTAATCCTTCGATAAGTGGAGATGTCTCAATTCAACTTACTTATCCGAATTATAATAATACACAATTAAAATTTATTTATTCTCTTCGTGGTGGAGGACGAAAACTACATTCTGTTTCCTCAAATCCGAATGTGACTTATAGCAGTTTACATTATGGACGATATCATTTCCGGGCGGAGGTTGTTGATGTCGATGGTCATCTGTTAGGAAGAGTGGCTTACACCTTTAATTATCCGCGGCCCTTACTTCTTTCAATCCCTGCTTTTGTCTTTTATTTCTTTCTCTTTTGCTCTTTACTTGTTTGGTTTGTCCGGTGGAGAACTGACCGGATGGTCTATCGCAGAGCACGGAAAATGGAAGCTGAGAAGATGCGCCAGGACTTAAAAATGGCTGAACAGGAACAGATTATTGAGAGCCAGAAACAACAACTCTTAGAGCAGCAGCTTCAGGATAAGGGAAGGAAGATAGCCAGCATGGCTATGGACGCTGTGATGCATAAGCAACAGGTCTCTGATATCCAACAGGAATTGAAGGATCACGTGCCGTTGGGATTGTCTTCCAGACATGAGATCGAACGGATGCTTCGTCATGTTACAGATCATATTGATTCTGATGAATACTGGAATATTTATCGTGAGAATTTTGACCTCATCCATAAGATGTTCTTTCGAAACCTGAGGGAACGGTACCCTGCTCTAACTACTACTGATCTGAAATTTTGTGCCTTGCTTCGGCTGAATCTCAGCACGAAGGATATAGCTCATTTTACTGGACTGACGATTCGGGGAGTTGAAGGGGCAAGGTATCGCTTGCGCAGAAAACTCCAGATTCCCGGAGGACAGAGCCTGACGGAATTTCTAATTGATCTAAAATAAACTTTTCGTACAGGACAGAGAAGGAAGATAAATTTCAATTGCCTGCCCTGTAATATGAAATCTTCTTTTGTTTTTTTCTTCTGTTTTTACGGTATGTTTTCATTTAATTGATTATCTTTGCATCTAATAGACCGTAATCGGATATTTGCTGATTTTATATAACACACGATTGCTGGTCTTTGAATTAAACAAACTTGAAGCTGATGAAAACAAATTATGAATTGCGTTATGCATCTCATCCTCTGGATGCAAAGAGTTATGATACAACCCGTTTAAGAAAAGAATTCCTGATAGAAACATTATTTACTCCTGATGAAGTGAATATGGTGTATTCCATGTATGATCGAATGATCGTGGGAGGGGCAATGCCGGTTAGGGAAACTCTTCTTCTTGAAGCTATCGATCCTTTAAAGGCTCCTTTCTTCACGACCCGTCGTGAAGTGGGTATCTATAACGTCGGACCGGGTACAGGAGTCGTGAAAGTGGGAGAGGATACCTATCTGCTTGGATATAAAGAATCTTTATATATTGGACGCGGTGACCGTAAGGTGACTTTTGCCAGTGAAAATGCAGAGAAGCCTGCTCTGTTTTACTTTAATAGTACCACTGCTCATAAAGAATATCCTTGTAGAAAGGTTACCATAGCAGATGCTATCCGGGTACATCTCGGATCATTGGAAATGAGTAATAAACGGACTATTAACAAGATGATTGTCAATCAGGTCCTGCCTACCTGCCAACTTCAGATGGGGATGACTGAACTTAATGTGGGAAGTGTATGGAATACGATGCCAGCCCACATCCATAGCCGGCGTATGGAGGCTTATTTCTATTTTGAGGTTCCCGAAGGCCAGGCAGTCTGCCATTTGATGGGCCAGCCTCATGAAACTCGTCATATCTGGATGAAAGGCAATCAGGCTGTGCTGTCTCCTGAATGGAGTATCCATTCTGCTGCAGCTACTCATAATTATACCTTTATCTGGGGGATGGGAGGAGAGAATCTGGACTATTCTGATCAGGACTTTTTTGCGATTACGGACTTAAAATAATTTTGTTTTGCTCTGTTCATCTGGGATGAAGAGACAAACTTTTAAAAACGAGATAATAATGGATACATTTTCTAAAAACTTTTCACTGGAGGGTAAGGTTGCTCTTGTCACAGGAGCTGCCTATGGTATCGGCTTTGCCATTGCTGAGGCTTTTGCAAGAGCCGGCGCAAAAATTGCGTTCAACTGTCGTTCCCAGAAGCATCTTAATCAGGCTCTTGCTGATTACAAGGCTGAGGGGATTGACGCAAAGGGCTATATCGCTGACTGTACAGATGAGGGACAGGTGAAAGATCTGGTTGGGAAGATTGAAAAAGACCTGGGTACGATTGATATTCTAGTGAATAATGCGGGAATAATCAAGCGGATTCCGATGCTGGATATGTCCGTTGCTGATTTCCGGCAGGTAGTAGATATTGACTTGAATGCTCCGTTTATTGTCAGTAAGGCAGTCCTTCCGGGGATGATGAAAAAGGGACATGGAAAAATCATTAATATCTGCTCTATGATGAGTGAACTCGGCCGAGAGACAGTCTCTGCCTATGCTGCTGCCAAGGGTGGATTGAAAATGCTCACACGTAATATCTGTTCCGAATTTGGTGGAGCTAATATCCAGTGTAATGGAATAGGCCCGGGTTATATAGCTACTCCGCAGACAGCACCATTGCGCCAACGTCAGCCAGATGGAAGCCGTCATCCTTTTGATAGTTTTATCGTCAGCAAGACTCCTGCAGGGCGCTGGGGGACTCCGGAAGATTTGATGGGACCGGCTGTATTCCTGGCTTCGGATGCTTCTGACTTTGTGAATGGTCATATCCTTTATGTGGACGGGGGCATCCTGGCTTATATCGGAAAGCAACCTCAGTAAGCAGGCTCGGCTTTTACGATGAGCGATACAAAAAGAGACGAGAGTCTTAAAAATGAATCCCCTATAACCTGTTCGTTGTAGGGGATTATTAATAATGGTAAGATCCTGAAGGATCAAACCTGTTTATAGAAACGAATCAGACGGATGGGATGTAGTGAGTAGTTGGAAAATTCTTTCAACAAAAAAAGGAACGATTCAATTGAAACGCCCTTTTTTTGAAAATATTTATTTGTTAACGATACTTGCTAGTTCTGCACCTGCCTTAAACTT
>DHOX01000069.1:43957-58997 GCA_002409785.1 Prevotella sp. UBA5379
CCCTGACGAGCCGGGCGCTCGTTTACACTGAATGTGCCGAAACCTACCAATTGAATTTTGTCACCTGCTGCAAGAGCTTCTTTCAATACTTCAATACTGGAGTCGAGTGCTTTTTTGGAATCAGATTTACTTAAACCCGATTTAGCAGCAATCTTGTCAATTAATTCTGTCTTATTCATGACCTAAAATATATTTAATTAATTAGTAAATAATGATTTATCCTTATTTCCCGACAAATATAGGAAAGAGATTTGACATCTCAAACAAAAAAATAAAAAAAGTGATCAATTTAAGAAAAAAACCCCTAAAACAGTCTTTTTAAAGGTGTTTTAATGGATATTTTTCGTAATTTTGCGGCTGTAATATCAAAGAGAGGATTATTTATGTTCCATACACCAAGAGTTACAAGAAATTTACTGATCGTCAATACTCTGGCTTTTTTAGCCTGCGTATTATATGGCCATGACCCTAATGGTAATTTGATCTTGAATAATGTCTTTGGCCTTCATTTCTTCAAGGCTGCAGACTTTCATATCTACCAGCTCATTACTTATATGTTCATGCATGCCAATCTGGAACATATCTTCTTTAATATGTTTGCTCTTTGGATGTTCGGCTGTGTGGTGGAGAATATATGGGGACCTAAGAAATTCCTTTTTTATTACCTGGCATGTGGTGTCGGTGCAGGCTTGTGCCAGGAACTGGCACAGTATATTTCTATTTCCGTGCAGTTGCATTCTATGGGGTATACTTTCAGTATGGTCAGCCCGAGTGCATTTAATGGGATGACTACCGTTGGGGCTTCTGGCGCTATCTATGCCGTCCTTCTGGCCTTTGGCATGTTGCTGCCCAATGAAAAGATATTTATCTTTCCTTTCCCTATTCCAATTAAGGCTAAATGGTTCGTGTTGGGTTATGTTGCCATTGAGTTGTTCTCTGCTTTGGCTACTCCCGGTGACCAGGTGGCCCATTTTGCACATCTGGGAGGGATGCTCTTCGGATTCCTGATGATTCGTTATTGGAATAAGCATCCTGGGCAACGTTATGGGATGTCTAGTGGCGAGGCGGCTTTTAACCGGGTCAAGAACGTCTTTGGAGGACGAAACCGTTCTGCTGACAGTGGAGGTGAGGGCTTTTCTGCTAATGGTGGATCGTTCGGGAGAAATAACCGGCATTCGGGCAAAAGCAAAGGACCCTTTGGCTGGAAAAAGCATAAGGGGCCTGAATCTCCTGTGCCCTCTGAGGAAAGTCAGGATTGGAACTATAATGCTCGCAAAAAGGCCCATCAGGAAGAAATAGACCGTATCCTGGATAAGATCAGGAAAAGTGGTTATGATAGTCTGACGGCAAAAGAAAAGCAGGAGTTGTTTGACGAAAGTGATCATAAGTGAGAGCCGAGGTGGGGAGGGATTTTTAATTATCCTTTCCTGATGAGCAGGAGAATGTATGGCGGGGGAATTAAGGAAATTTACGCTTCAGGTTATTGCCGGTGCCAATGTGGCAACGATTTTAATGATGGTCCTGACGGGCTATTCTGACCGGATTGATCCTGTAGCTCATCCAGTATTGGCTTGTGGGGGAATGGCATTTGGAATCTTTCTCTTTCTCAACTTGCTGTTCCTGTTTTTCTGGTTGACTTTCCGTGTTCGTGGAGTGATTATTCCTGTGATTGGATTTTTGTTATGCTATGGTCCTGTGCGACGCTATGCTCCTTTCAATCTATCACAGGAAAAACCTCGAAAAGCGATTAAGGTGTTGTCTTACAATGTAGAGCAGTATGGACTCTTTCCTGCGAGAGCGGATACGGCTTCGACAAACCCTGTCATTCATTATATAGCAGCGTCCGGAGCTGATCTGGTTTGCCTGCAGGAAGCCAATGGTCCGGATTGTGATTCTGCTGCTCATATCTTTCGTGCTGTTTATCCTTATTCTTATCATGAAAAAAAATCTGGAAGCGGTGATGTTGTGGCTATTTACAGTAAGTTTCCTATGAGCCATAGGGAAATAATTCCGTATCTTTCTAAGGGTAATATCAGCATTGCCTGTGTCTTGAACATTCACGGTAGAGAGGTTCTCGTGGTCAACAATCATCTGGAATCCAATAAACTGGATCCTGAAGACAAAGCTGATTTCAAAAAACTGGTTCAGGGTGGTATTATTGCCAATGGGAGCCAGCAAAGGTCGGACCGTCTAATAGATAAACTATCTTTGGCTGGAGCTATCCGGGCTCCTCAGGTTGATTCCGTATCAGACTATATCGCAGTGCACCGGAAAGGTCGTCCGGTGATTGTCTGTGGAGATTTTAATGATAATCCGATTTCCTATTCCCTCTACCGGATGTCACAAGGATTAACCAACTGCTATGTATCTGCTGGAAATGGGCCGGGATGGAGCTATCACAGAAGTGGTATGCTTTTCAGGATTGATCATATCCTCTGTTCTTCGGACTGGCGGCCATACGGCGCAAAAGTAGATCGGAAGATCAAGGAGTCGGATCATTATCCCATTTATTGCTGGTTGACTCCTCAATGGATCTCACAAAGTAAAGCTGGCAAAAATTCAGGAATAAAATCGTTGAAACGCTAAAAAATGAATAATAAAGGCCTTTAAATTTTTATAAGTGGCAAAAAATACGTACTTTTGCACATCTGACTGGTATTGTGTCCATGCCGGAAAGGGATGATTTCCATCAGTCCATAAGAAAAACAATAAATTAATAATATAACTAAAATGCATAACAAAGGATTAGTAATTTGTATAGCCGTTTTACTGACGCTTGCAAGTATCTTCTACCTGTCGTTTTCTGTAGCCACAAGCTATTATGACTATCAAGCAGCGAAGATCAAAGACCCTATTGCCGCGCAGGATTATAAGGACTCAGTGAAGTATCTGGGCGTTTATTCTTATAAGAACTGTATGGAAACTCAGATTGGCCTTGGACTGGACTTGAAGGGTGGTATGAATGTTGTTCTGGAGATCTCAGTTCCTGACGTCGTAGAGATGCTGGCTGACCATAAGACAGATCCGGCTTTCACTAAGTCTATAGCAGAGGCAAAGGCAGAAGAAGAAAAGAGTCAAAGTGATTTTATCTCTCTCTTCATCAATGCTTATCATAAGAATGCGCCGGGACATAAACTGGCTGAGATTTTTGCTACGCAAGAGTTGCAGGGAAAAGTAAACCCGCAGAGTTCAGATAGTGAGGTGGAGAAGATTCTTCGTACAAATGTACAGGCAGCTATCGATAACTCCTTTAATGTCGTTCGTACTCGTATTGATAAGTTTGGCGTGGTACAGCCTAATATTCAGAGGCTTCAAGGGCAGGAAGGCCGTATCATGGTTGAAATGCCTGGTATTCGCGATCCGGAACGGATGCGTAAACTCCTTCAGGGGAGTGCCAACTTGGAATTTTGGGATACTTATAATGCAGAGGAGATTGCTCCTTATCTGCAACAGTTGGATCAGCGTATGGTTGCTGAAAAGGATTCTACTGCTCAGAAGCAGAAGAAGGTTGCAAAGAAGCAGGTTGCCAAGATGGCAAAGCCCATGTTTAAGTTGAAAGGCGCTAATAATCAGAATCAGATTTCTCAGTCAGCAGCTACAACTGCTGCTATCAAACGCCATCCTTTGCTCGCGCGTTTGCAATTGACGGGAGCTCAGTCACTCGCTTTGGTCGGATATGCCAATGTTCGTGATACTGCTGCTGTAGACCGTATTATTTATTCTGCTCAGGCTAAACAAGTTCTGCCGAGTGATTTGAAATTACTTTGGGGGGCCAAGCCGGCTGAAGGAGTTAATGCGAAAAATGTGTTTGAACTATATGCTTTAAAGGTTACTACTCCTAATGGACAGGCTCCATTGCAAGGTGATGTCATTACCGATGCCAAGGATGAGTTTGACCAGTTCAGCAAACCTGTAGTGAGTATGACCATGAACTCTGAGGGTGCCCGTGAGTGGGCCCAGATGACCAAAGCCAATATCGGGAAGGCGATTGCGATTGTCCTGGATGGGTCTGTCTATTCTGCGCCCCGTGTTAATCAGGAAATTGATGGCGGCAGTTCACAAATCAGTGGAAACTTTACCATTGAGGAGACCAAGGATCTGGCGAATACCTTGAAATCAGGACGTATGCCGGCACCCGCCCATATTGTGCAGGAGGAGATTGTCGGTCCTTCTCTTGGAGCTCAGTCTATTCATCAGGGATTTGTGTCATTCATTATTGCCTTCGTCATGCTGATGATCTTTATGTGCATGATGTATGATATCATTCCGGGTATGATTGCTAATGGGGCATTGATTGTCAACTTGTTCTTTACATTGGGTATTCTGGCCTCTTTTCAGTCGGCTTTGACAATGCCGGGTATAGCGGGTATCGTACTGACACTGGGTACTGCGGTAGATGCGAATGTGCTGATCTATGAGCGTGTCCGGGAAGAGATGCGAAGAGGAAAGGGAATCAAGCAGGCTATCGAATTAGGATACCAGGCTGCCTTTTCAGCGATCTTTGATAGTAATGTGACGTCTTTAATCACAGGTGTTATCTTACTGGTAGTAGGTACAGGACCTATCCGTGGATTTGCTACAACCTGGATCATCGGTTTGATCTGTTCTTTCTTTACTTCTGTGTTCCTTACCCGTCTGACTTATGAGCATCAGATGAAGCATGACCGTTGGCAGAATCAAAAATTCTATACGGCTATTTCAAAGAATCTGATGCAGAATACACACTATCATTTTATGGCAGCTTTCAAGAAAACACGCTTTATATGGGGTGCTGCTATTATAATCTGCATTGTGAGTTTTGCAGTTCGTGGTATGAGCCGTAGCATTGATTTTACTGGAGGTAGAAATTATGTCGTAACCTTCGAAAAATCGGTAGAACCGGAACAGGTTCGTGATGTTCTGGGTAATGCCTTTGTCAATAAGGATGGAACGAAGGCAACTACTACTGCTATTGCGCTGGGCACGGACCATAAGACAATTCGTATATCTACCAACTGGGAGATTGAAAGTAATGATCCGACAATTGATAGTCAGGCAGAGAGTGTTCTTTATAAAGGTTTGAAGAAAGCTAATTTGATCACTCAGCAGAGTCTGGAGAAATTTAAGAACCCTGATATTCGTGAAGGTGGAAGTATTATCAGTAGCCAGAAGGTCGGTCCTTCTGCGGCTAAGAATATTACTTATGGTGCTGTTATCAGTGTTATATTAGCATTGCTTGCAATCTTCCTCTATATATTGATACGTTTCCGCAACGTAGCCTTCTCTGTAGGATCTATCGTCGCTTTAACCTGTGATGCTCTTCTTGTCATCGGTATTTATTCCTTATTCTGGGGTATTCTGCCATTCTCTCTTGAGGTTGACCAGACATTTATCGGAGCTATATTGACGGTAATCGGTTATTCTATTAATGATAAGGTGGTTGTCTTTGATCGTATCCGTGAGAATCTGCGTTTGCATCAGCAACAGGCTAGTAAAGATCTGCAGGGATTATTCAATGATTCTATCAATGAGACTTTGGCTCGTACCGTGAATACCTCCTTGGCTACATTGATTGTATTGCTTTGTATATTCTTCCTCGGTGGAGAAAGCATCCGCTCATTCTCGTTCGCAATGATTCTCGGTGTTGTATTCGGAACTTTGTCTTCCATTTTCATTGCATCACCTGTGGCTTATCTCGTCCTGGGAAGGCATCTTCGTAATGAGGAGGGTCAGAAACAGGTGGAGGCTGCAACGGCTGCTGCCCCTATTGATTACAAAGCATAAAGAAAATAGAATATCAAATGAAAAGCGGGCCCTCATTCCAAAACGGAATGAGGGCCTGCTTTTCATTTGATATTCTTGCTGTTCCCTGATGACCTATACCACGAAGTTCTGGATTGTAGTGCAGAACTGTTCAACAATATTCAGCATATCCTCAGGCAAGTATGAGAAGGCCTTTCCTGCTAATTCTTCTGGTACTTGATAATAGGCTTCAGCTATAGCGCCTGTAATATCCGCTTTAGTATCAGTATCTCCATCCGTCATGATTGCAATGCGGATGGCATCTTCGAAATCTTCACTTTCCAGGAAGCACCGTATAGCCCATGGAACCGTTTCATTGCACGTCGTATCAATGTGGCCGGTACGGCCAATACGGTTGATGTCTTTCAAGGGAGGAATACTGTAGCCGAAATTCCTTTTAACCGCATTCTCTATCTGATCTCTCCGGATACGGCATGTGCGAAGCCAATAGATCAGGGTGGCTACACATTGGGCCCCGTTGATTCCTTCTTCAGAATTATGACTGCATTCAGCACTCTTCTTGGCTTCTTTGAGCACTTCATGATAATCATTGAACAGCCATCCTACGGGACTTACCCTCATGGCAGAACCGTTGCCATACGATCCATAAGGTTGAGGATGGGCTGATTCGAGCCAGTCTTGAAATTTTCCCCCGTATGCTCCCACTGGGTGGGGGTATTTGTGACACCAGTGAAGCAGGCTGTCTTGATAGGATTTATGGTTCAGGATCGCGTCAGCAATAGCTACTGTCGTGATCGTGTCATCTGTGTAACCACAATCCTTATCTTTAACGAATAATTGAAATCCGGCTTGCGGAGCAGGTGCTTCAGAGGCCTCAAAACGTGAACCCGCAATATCTCCGATAATTGCTCCAAGCATAGACAAATAAAATAAATAAGGTTAAATTGGTTGTCTTTCATTATAGAGTGACCGCTCTATGTAGTTCCACCGGGAATCGAACCCGGATCAAAGGTTTAGGAAACCTCCGTTCTATCCATTGAACTATAGAACCGTCATCGTATGCAAAGATAAGTTTTTTTTGTGAGCTATGCAAAAATTGCGTTTACTTTTATTCTTAGATATGACAAATAGGCTTATGGACGAAAAGGAATGGTCATTTTAGACTTATTAGGGGTCTTGGGATTGTGTCGCAGTCAGTAATATTCATTTCTTTTTGTCGGATAGATGGTTATATTTCATCCACTCATTTGATCTTACGGTATGTTCATAAACTGTTTGTTTTAAGCAAGTTATGCGTTTGTAGGCTGCCACTCATTCCACTTTTTTATCTTTGCCGGGAACAACTTATCAATTGTTGATTATCTTTGTCAGACCTTTATAAGGTACCATGAACCTTTTTGGTTGTATGATCATGCTTAAATCAGTGTAATAACTAAATTATCACAGTATGAAACAAATTAAACTTATAACCTTTTTGTTGGCGATACTCTCTTGCACGTTTACTTTCGCCCAGCAACGGGTCTTTACGGGCAGTGTCGTAGATAGTCAGGGAAGTCCAATTATCGGCGCATCGGTTATTCAGAAAGGCACAGCAAAAGGTGGCGTAACGGACCTGGATGGAAATTTCTCGGTCTCGGTTGATCCGGGGTCTACATTAGTCATTTCCTATATTGGCTATTTGGCTAAGGAGGTGAAAGCTGCTCCAAATCTGAAAATTGTTTTGAAAGATAACTCAACAGCATTGAATGAAGTCGTAGTCATAGGCTATGGAGTACAGAAAAAAAGTGTCGTAACGGCTTCTATCGCTAAGGTTTCTGCAGACGATCTGTTAGGGACCAATCCCGTACGTGTGGATAATGCTTTGAAAGGTCTTGCCGCTGGCGTAACGGTGACCTCTTCCTCTGGTCAGCCCGGAGCGGCTGCTCGCATTCGGATCAGAGGAGTTGGTACGATTAATGACAGTGATCCGCTCTATATCGTTGACGGTATGCCGATAGAAGGTGGAATCGATTATCTGAACCCGAGCGATATTCAGAGTATTGAGGTTTTGAAAGATGCTGCCTCCGGAGCTATCTACGGCACCCGTGCTGCTAATGGTGTCGTCCTGGTTACTACTAAAGGCGGTCAGAAAGGGAGGACTCGTGTCAACTATAATCTTTCTGCTGGTTATCAAAGACCCTGGAAGCACCGTGATGTCCTTAATGCAACGGAATATGCCGTAATGATGAATGAGGGACTGCTCAATGCCGGTCAGGCTCCGATCTATGCGGATCCTTACTCATTCGGAAAGGGAACGGACTGGCAGAAGGAAGTCTTCAATAATGATGCTCCGGTTATCAATCACGAGGTGAATATCAGCGGCGCATCGGATAAGGTTAATTATTACCTTTCCATGGGATATTATCATCAGGATGGTATCGTAGGCGGTAACTTTGACCGAAGTAATTACCGCAGGCTTACACTTCGTAGTAATACCAGGTACAATGTGTTTGATGACGTCAAGGACCGTGACTGGTTGAATAAACTCGATATTACAGTCAACTTGTCCTACGCACGGATACAAAGCAAGTCTATCGATGCGAACTCGCAATATGGCAGTGTCCTGGGAAGTGCTCTTTACCTTTCTCCTATTCTGACTCCGACAGTCAGCGGAACTGCTGCTGATGCCCAACTGGCACAGTATGGGGGACAAGAACAGGGAATCTATGACAAGCATGGGAATCTGTATACGGTCCCCGGACCGTCTTATAATGAGATCAATAATCCGCTGGCTATGCTTTCCCTTCCTGGTGATAACTACTGGAGTCACAAGTTCGTAACTGATTTCGCAGCTGATCTGAGTCTTGGTTACGGGTTTTCATATCGTATCTCATACAGTGCTGATCTTTCCTTTTGGGGAGCCGACGGTTATATCCGTAAGTACTACCTCTCCAGTAATAATAAGGAGAGTATCACCAATGCTCATTCCTATAGTGACCGGGGAACGGTATGGCAGCTCGAGAATGTCCTGACGTGGGATAGGAAATATGGCCGGCATAGCATCAATGCCGTTATCGGACAGAGTGCCTTTAAGAACAGCGGTTACAACCTTTGGGGGGAACTGCAGAATCTGAAGGATCTGAACAAGCCTTATATGAATAATACCAGTGCCCTCCGGAGTGAAGGAGAGATGGCTGCCAGTGGCGGCCCGGCTTATGAACACAAGTTGTCTTCCAGCTTCTTCCGTGCCAGTTATAACTATGATGAACGCTATATGGCGCAGTTTACGATCCGTCGGGACGGGAGTTCCAGATTTGGTGCCAATAACCGTTATGCGACTTTTCCCTCTTTCTCTCTGGGTTGGAATATCATCAATGAACCCTATCTGAAGATACCTGACTGGCTGAGTAATCTGAAACTTCGTTTTTCGTGGGGCAAAAATGGCAATGATAACATCGGGGACTTTACCTACGCTGCCTGGACGGCCGTCGGATACAATGGCGTCTTCGGACGTAACGAGAAAGAAATCAATGGCGTACAGGCTGGTTCCCTGTCTAACCCGAATCTGAAATGGGAGGAGAGCAAGCAGACGGATATCGGATTGGACATGGGCTTCTTCAGCAATTCTTTGACCTTGACGGTGGACTGGTACGATAAGAAGACGAGTGGCATGATCATCTCCATGCCGATTCCTGCTTATGTGGGGGCTGATCCTCCATTGGGAAATGTGGGTGATATGGATAATTCCGGTATAGAGTTTGAAATGGGTTATAAGTTCCGCGTGTCAGATTTCAATTTCCAGATCAAGGGAAATGCCAGTTATCTGCACAACAAACTGGTTAATCTCGGTAATTCTGCCGGATTTCTGCCCTTGGACGCAATGCAGAATACGGGCACGATTACCCGTGCTGAGAACGGTCTGCCTTTCCCGTATTTCTATGGGTACAAGACGGACGGTATTTTCCAGAATATAGATGAGGTGCATAATTATAAGAATGCGGACGGAGAAATGATTCAGCCGAATGCCGTTCCCGGGGACGTACGTTTTGTGGATGTCGATGGGGATGGCTCGATTACCGCCGGGGACGAGACAAAGATCGGCAAAGGAATGCCGGACTGGACTTATGGGGTCACCTTCAATGCTTCCTGGCGTGACTTCGACTTTATGATGATGTGGCAGGGAACAATAGGCAATGATATCTATGATGCCACGAGGCGTACGGATATCCAACCGGCAAACTTGCCTTCCTATATGTTGAATCGCTGGACCGGTGAGGGTACCAGTAATAAGTATCCTCGTTTTAAGGTCGGTGATGGTACCAACTGGCAGAGCTCTGACCTTTATATTACCGATGGCTCTTATTTGAGATTGAAGAATATCGAGTTGGGCTATACGCTTCCTAAAAATCTTACAAGTAAGTTTATGTGTGATCGGCTGCGTGTTTTTGTAGCTGCAGAGAATCTCATTACCTTTACCAAATATGCCGGTTATGACCCTGAGATTTCTTCAGGAGGCACTTCCCTTGGAGTGGACTACGGCGTCTATCCTCAGAGTCGCACTTTTTCTATCGGTTTTAATATCGGCTTTTAATCATACATCCTAATTATTACTATATTATGAAACGAAATCAAATTATTATAATGAGTTTGCTGGCAGTTTCTTTGTTGGGACTGGCAGGATGCTCGGATAGTTTTCTGGATGTGACTCCTCCGGATAAGGCCACACTTCAGGAATATTACAATACTTATGACCATTTATCGGAAGCCTTGGTTGCTACTTATAATCCCATGCGTGAATATGATTGGAACGGCAAGCAGTATGCTCCGCTCAATTTTTGCAGCGACGTGATGGGGGATGATATGTGGGTCGGTGGAGCCAGCATCTCCGATAATCAGTTCTTGCACAAAATAGCCGATTATGCTTCTACGGCTAACTCCAGTGATGCACTGACCGGGATATGGGATCAGTGTTATAAGGGTGTCTGCAATGCCAATAATTTGCTGACTTATATCAGTTGGAATCAGTCTAATTTGTCCGCAGATTCATTGGCAGAATATGCAGCTGAGGCTCGCGTGCTGAGGGCTTTCTATTATTGTCAGCTGTGGAAATTTTATGGCAATATTCCTTTCTATATGACCAACCCCGATGCTCCGTATCTCGTAGATCAGAAGTCAGCGGATGAGGTCTATACTGAGGTCATCAAGGATTTGGAAGACGCCATAGATTCCAAGAAACTTCCGATGAGATGGGACGATGCTAATCTCGGCCGGACCTCTCAGGCCATGGCCTATATGCTCTATGCAGAGATGGTCATGTACCAGAACGATCAGAGCCGTTATGCCAAGGCTCTCGGCTATTTGCAGGAGATTATCAATAGTGGACTGTATGCCTTGAACCCGAGTTATGCGAATATTTTCGAGGAGAGTGGGGAATGGTCTTCGGAAAGCATTTTTGAGATTAATTATAAGGATGATCAGGCCGTACGGGGCTGGGCAAATGTGAATGCTGCCGGTGGAACAGTCTTTCCGCGTCTGATCAGCCCGACTAACTGGAAAACAGGAACTGAGGGCGTTGAAAGCGGATGGGGCTTCGGTCCTGTGCGCACGGAAACTTACAATATGTTTGCTGATGGAGATGCCCGCCGGGACGTGACTTGTTTTGATGCCCGCCAGGGTTCCTACACCAAGCGCTATCAGGATACAGGCTTTTTCCTCGGCAAATACATTGCCAAGACAGCTAATAATGCGGATCAGATTGCTGATGCCGACTTAAACTTCAATAATAACCTGCGTATCTATCGCTATGCAGAGACTTTGCTCGATGCGGCAGAATTGCTGCTGCGTACTAATGGGTCTACGGTTCAGGCTCAGGAGTATTTAAATCTGGTGCATCATCGGGCCGGACTGACGGATAACAAGGCTGCAACGATTGACAATATCATCGAAGAGCGCCATCTCGAGTTTGTTGGTGAAGGTAAGCGTTACTGGGATCTGATCCGTACAGGCAAGGCTGCTACGGTATTGGTACCGGATGCATACGGTTATCGTACCAATACCTGGAGCGATAGTAAGAAATATCTGCCTATACCGCAGAGCGAAATTGATGCTGCTCAGAATACGTTAACTCAGAATAAATATTAAAAGAATACATTCTTATGAAGAAATTCAGTTTATATATTGGTGGAGCGTTATTGCTCGCCGGGGCATTGGCATCCTGTTCACCGGAGTCGTATGACGGTCTGGATGAGAAAGGTCTTCCTCTGGCAGAGGATGCTCAGGTAAATGTCAGCGTGGCAGATTCAACGAATAACGTGACCTTCCAGATGGCCGGTAAAGGAATTTATCCGGTATGGTATATCCCGGTCGACGGAAAAGAGGTAACGAAGAATCCGATCTATTCAACTCTTAATCCACTGAATAAAATCTGGTCTAATGCCGGTGATTATACCATTTATTATCTGGTAGGAAATCATAACGGTATGTCACAGGGCATGGGAAAGGCAACTTTCCATATTCAGAACTCCCTGACCAATTATGACAATATCATATCTATGCTTTCCTCTGGTACCTGGCGGATAGCTTCTACGGAAGCCGGACATATTGCCCGCGGTCCTTCTGGAACCGACGGAACCTCTTGGTATAGTGCTGCTGCAGGAGAGAAAGCCGATAAAGGGGTATATGATGACCGGATTACTTTTTCCAAGGATGGTTCCTATACTTATGACCCTGGTACAGGTGGAACGGTTTACGTGAATACAGGATGCTCCATTTTCCCGGAATATCATCAGAATGAGGATTATATGGTACCCGTAAAGCAGCAGAAAACCACTTATACCTTGAGTACAGAGGGGGATAATGTTTATATGACGATGCCGGCAGGTACACTCTTCCCTTATATCCCCGCAGATGATGCTTATAAGAGTGAACTTAAACTCCGTATCGAGAGTTTGTTGGGAACTTCTATGGTATTGGTATGGGATGATGGGACGATTGCCTGGCATTATATCCTGACTTGTGCGGATGAGGGATTCCAGGGATATAATGCTTCAAGTGACTGTAATCTCTTTAAGAGTTGTAAGTTTACAAATACGTATTATTATGCTCCCGGATGGACCCAGATTCAGGACCCGGAAATGACGTCCAGTGGAAATTCATATACAGTCACTCTGCCGGAAGCTACCACCGGCCAGTGGCAGGCCCAGGCGTTCTTCCATACAGACATGACTACTAATGCTGCCAATCATTATGATTTTTCAGCGAAATTACTGTCTACAAAGGATCATGACAATGTGACGGTCAAACTCTTTAGGTCCGGTGATGATCAAACATATTATTTCCTGGATAATGTCAAACTCAAGGCCTTTGAGCCTTATATCTTCTACAAGAGCGATATGCCAGGTATCGATATGGATAAAGTGGACCTGGTTCTCGATTTTGGGGGCAATCAGGCGGGCACTCAAGTGACGGTTTCCGACATAGACCTTCAAGAGCATGCCTGTGATGGGGTTGTAGCTCCCCAGGAAGATCAGGATAAGACGGTATATACTTATGACTCGCCGATGAATCTCTGGAAATCAAATGTAGATGATAAAGGCACCGGGGGATTTACTACTTATTTTTACTATGCTCCTGGGTGGGCTCAGATTGCTGACCCTGATCTCAGCGTGGATAAGGGCGCGTATACTGTTACCTTACCAACGGCTACTAATGAGCAGTGGCAGGCTCAGGTGCATCTCATCACGACGATTTCTGGTGAGGCAGATACCAAGTATGATTTTTCTTGTAAATTGCTTCCGACAGAAGATGTCAAGGGTGTTACCATCAAAATGACGGATACTGCCAGTGATGATAATTACTACTTCCTGAAACAGGCTGATCTGATAGCAGGTCAGGAATATACATTGAAAGTTCCTGCTGTCGTCCTTCCTAAAGGTGCTGCTAAGGCTCTGAAACTGGTGTTTGATTTCGGTGGTAATCCTGCGGATGAACAAGTGAAAATTTATAATATCGTTTTTCAGAAAACAGCACAATGACTATTTGTTTTGCCTTCGACAGCAGGTCATTAGACTTGCTCTCGAAGGATTGAAGAATGGTGTGAAGAAACTCAATTTTATCGGAAATAATAATGAAAAAAATAATGATTTTTAGCATGCTCTTTATCTCTGTACTTGGATTCCTGAGTTGCAGTGATAGTGATGAAGGTACAAAGTATGCACCTGCTACGGAAACAGTCACTTTGACTCAGTCTTTCTTTTCAGTGGACACGGCTGCACAGACCGTTCAGGTCGGAATTAAGGCAGACCATGAATTTGCGGCCTATTCCAATGATTCCTGGTTGTCGGTTTCTCCTTCCAACAGCATCTCACGGGATACTTCGTTAACCATTCAGGTGTCAGCTAATAAAACTTCTCTGAAGCGTAATGGGACTGTAGTGATCTGGTGTGGAGGTACGCGTGACAGTATTAAGATTACTCAGGATGCGGGCACTTCGGAGATCCAGCCTCCATTGCCGGGTTATTCTTTAGTATGGAATGATGAGTTTGACGGCTCTCAGTTGGGTAGTGACTGGACTTATGAAGTACAGAGCGCCGGATGGGTGAATAATGAACTCCAGAATTATGTACAAGAAGATCAGGTGGCACAAGTTTCTGATGGAACATTGAAGATCAATTTGCTGAATGATAATGGTACGGTCAAGAGCGCTCGCATCTATGCTCGTAAGAGTACGGGTTGGAAATATGGTTATATTGAAGCTCGGATAAAGTTGCCGAAAGGTAAAGGCACATGGCCTGCATTCTGGATGATGCCTGTTAATAATCAAACTTGGCCTGATGATGGCGAGATTGATATTATGGAGGAAGTAGGATATGATCCGAATGTGGTCGTTTCAACGATTCACTGCAAAAAATATAATAATGGAGGTACAGCGATAGAAAGTGCTCGCCAGACAGTCTCTACGGCACAGAGTGATTTCCATACTTACGGCCTCGAATGGACATCTGATGATCTGACCTTCTATGTGGATAATAATAAATTGCTAACGTATAAAAATGACGGAAGTGGAAAGGATGCATGGCCCTTTGACAATCCTTTTTATGTGATCTTGAATCTTGCCTGGGGAGGCAGCTGGGGAGGTCAGCAGGGAGTTGACACGACAAGTCTGCCTGCTACTATGACCGTGGATTATGTCAGGGTGTTCCAAAAGAAATAACAGATACAGGGTACTGGCATAAGATGCCGTTAGGAGTCGTTCTATAGACAAGAGGGCAAAATTTTCTTAAAGAAGATTTTGTCCTCTTGTGTTTTTGTTGTATTTTTG
>DHOX01000069.1:59144-59496 GCA_002409785.1 Prevotella sp. UBA5379
TATTTTTGCATCAGAATAATACCATAGATAAGAAAGTTGAAATTGACTGGTTTAATTCCTGAGTGTAAATGGCTTCAAAACAGACCCAGATATGAAGCGACCTTGTTTTAATATATTGCTGTTTCTGATTTTTTTGCTCTACCCGTTAATGAGTTGTGCTAAGAGGATTGATCTGGCCCCTATGTATAAGAGCTTGGATGTAGCGATTGGTCATATGGACCGCTATGTCCGTATCCGGCAAAATCGTATCAAAAGCCTTCAGAACCAGTTGAAGATGCCGATAGGAGACTCTTCCCGATTCTATGTTCATAGTCAGTTGGCAGATGAATATATTCCCTTTGTTAATGATTCG
>DHOX01000088.1 GCA_002409785.1 Prevotella sp. UBA5379
CCCTACCAGTTGATAGGCATATTTGTTCTGTTCTAAATCAGTATAGGAGAGCAGTGCAAACTCTACACCGAATTTCTTGACTGAAGCGGGAATGATGATTTCATGAGTGTAAGTAGGAGCGATCTTGGTGATCTTGGCTTGCATTGAAGAATCAAGTTGTGCATAGGATTCATTATCAATGAAAATATCTGTAATGATCAGATTGGATTTCCTGCCGGCAGGCCTGAGGGAGGGTTTGTTTGTCTGGAAGGAGAAGAAGCCTGTTCTTCCGCAGATGAAAATCTCATTTTTGTATTGGAAAGATGCATTAGGAGAGAAAAAAGCATCTTTGAGGCCATCTTCATCGGAGAAACTCATGATGTTAGGGATCTTTCCTTGATGAAAGGAGAGTCGTATAAGGGTATTCTCCGTGGTCAGCCAGAGATGACCATAGTCATCCTCATTGATGGAGAACATGCGGTCACCATTGATGTGGTAGATATGATTCATCGGCTCAAAACAGTCTTTTTCTTTATTATATAGAAATAGTCCACCGCTGTTGGAAATGGCCCATAAACGGTTTTCCCGGTCTTGAAAGCAGGCCGTTGCATCGTCCACTGCATAATTGTGATGTTCTGGATTATACTGATGATATTTTAAAGTTCTTATCTTGTAAGGGTTCCCGCTTATCCGTATGATCCCTTCATTGTCTGTGGCCAGCCATATATTACCTTGGGAATCTTCGGTGATGTTCCGGACATCGCATTTAGAAAAATCAGTTGTTCCTTCATGTAGGTCCAGGTTTTTACCTTGATCATTCGGATAAACGATGCTGATGCCACTGCGTGTCCCTATCCAGATGATCTTGTCGCGGGATTCAAAAAGACTGGAAACGAAATTGTCAACGATATAGGGTGCATTTGTTCCTGTTAACTGTTTTACCTGCCCGTCAGTCCTTTTGATCAGGACGCCGAAACTGTTGCTGGCAAACCAGAGTTCACCATTATCCCTTCTGATAATGGATGATATTTCTGCCCCCATTATATCCTGAGAGAGGGATTCGAATCCCGGGATCTGATTCCTGAACAGACTTTCCCCTGTCTCTCGGTTATATAATACTAGCCCGTATGGATTCATGCCCAGCCAGAACCAGATGCCATCTGAGGTGTATATGGAAGTAAAGGAGTTGATGGCAAGAGGAAAATGAGTGATATTGAGATTCCAGAACTTGAATAAAGAAGGATGGGTGTTGATTTGAATAAGGCCGTGATTAAGTGTTCCAACCCATACATTGCCAAAGTTGTCCTTTACAATATCATTGCTGAAATTCAGATTGTTTCCTTCCGCAGAGGTATAGTGCTGCCATCTCGCATCGGGGGTATTCAGTTTCAGTATACTGATTCCTTCTCTTGAACAGGCCCAGAGCGTATTATGAGCAGGACCATCTATGATTTTATAAAAGGTATCAAAGTCATTTGTCCGGTACGGATACTGGTGTATTTCGGGCTGAATATAGTTTTCTGGCTTGTCAAGTCTTATGATGCCGTATCCCCATGTCCCAATCCAAAGCCGGTGGTACTGGTCAAAATGGAGTGCATAGGCAGAGTTTTGTGCATTCAGATCTGGATATTGATAAAAATGGTGGCTGCCTGGCCTGAATCGTATCAGACCGTGTCTCCAGGTTCCTATAAACAGATTCCCCTTGCCGTCTTCGGTAATAGATTTTACGCTGTAATTGGTGATCCTTGTTTCCTTTCTTCCTGCCTGGATCAGATATGTGTTGGCTTGATTATAGGTGTAGAACTTGTTTGTCCTTGGGATATAATAGGACAGTCCGCCATCCGTTCCGATCCATATCGTGCCATCGTGTGAACAGTAGATGGTATAAATGATGCGCTGGTTATCCTGAGGGAGATAATAGGTGTGGAACTTTCTGGTTCTTTTATCCATCCTTACCAGTCCGTTGCAGGTTCCTATCCACAGGCAGTTATGATGGTCTTCTGCAATACAGCGTATCTGGTTATTGGGTAATATACCGGGAGAAAAGGCATCCGATTTATACGTTTTAATAGTGTATCCGTCGTATACTTTCAGACCGGAATTTGTACCAAGCCACATCAATCCCAGTTTATCGAAGAAGATACACCGTAATTCATCAGATATAGAACTTCTTGTAGTCTGGGAGATCTGATAGGGAAAATTCTGAGCACTGCACAAACTGCTCATCAGACAGAATAGAAGTAAGATATATTTCCTCATGAATTAAGTTTTTGAGTAATATTTGTCACAAATGTAATCATAAAAATGCGTACAAACAAACGTTTTCACAACTTGTTCCATTAAAATAATGATTTGTTAATCTCTGATTTATCGATTTTGCCGACATTTGCCATACTAAAAATTAGACTTAATGATTACTTTTATTACTTAACAATACTTCTTGTGCACCTGCCCTTGGATGGTATAAAGTGGAACCGTACCGGAACTATGATAGGATACTCCTATAGGGAATAATGGGGAAGAGGTAATAATAAAGTGATAGATTTATTCTTGACAATCATGCAAAACAAACTATTTTTATTGATCATATTTCTCTCTGTGTTTCTCTCCATTCAGGCAAAGTTGAATGGAGAGATTCGCCCGGGGGAGGTCTGGATGGATAATAGAGGATTACCCATCAATGCACATGGGGGAGGTATTCTTAAATTTAAGGATACTTATTATTGGTTTGGTGAATATAAGTCTGACACAACCAGTGTGGCTATGGTAGGGGTTACTTGTTATAGTTCCAAGGATTTAACTCACTGGACTTATCGAGGTATAGCCTTGCCGGTATCTGATAAGAAGGGAAGTGATATTGAGAGAGGGTGCATACTGGAACGACCGAAGGTTATCTTTAATGCCAGAACGGGAAAGTTTGTCATGTGGTTTCATCTTGAACTGAAAGGTCATGGGTATGAGTCGGCACGTTATGGGGTAGCTGTTAGCAGTACGCCTGCAGGTCCATATCGTTTTGTCCGCTCGGCCCGTTCTTGCCCTGGGGTGTATCCTCAGAACTGGAAAGGGTGTCTGGATGATTCTGTCTGCCAGGCAGGACTTAAGATGAAATGGTGGACTCCGGAGTGGAAACAACTTATCCGGCAAGGACTTTTCTTGCAACGTGATTTAAAGCAGGGACAGATGGTCCGTGACCAGACGGTCTTTGTCGATGATGATGGCAAGGCTTATCATATCTTTGCTTCTGAAGATAATCTGACTTTGCAGATTGCTCAACTCACGGATGATTATCTGGATCATAATGGGATGTATTGGCGTGTTGATGCTGGTGGGCAGAACGAAGCTCCTACTGTGTTTAAAAGAGACGGTTTATACTGGATGATTACCAGTGGTTGTACGGGATGGGCACCTAATAAGGCTCGGATGTTCTGGGCAAAGAAGATTACAGGGCCTTGGACACAGGTGGATAGTCCTTGCCGTGGACCGAAGGCCGAAATCACTTTTGGCGGTCAGGGTACTTATGTCTTGAAGGTAAAAGGGGGAGAGAAACCTCTCTATATCTTTATGGCTGACATCTGGCGGCCAAAACATCCGAGTGATGCCCGATATGTATGGCTGCCAATTGATTTCAGAAAGGGTGTACCTGTTATTTCATGGGTTAATTCTTGGAAAATCTGTCAGTAATAATAGAGTGGGCTTTATGGTGTAATTTCTGACAGAAATTAAGATCATATTGTGCTGTTTGTCATAATTATAAGCTTAAAAACGTATAAGAATAAGTGTTTTCACGATTTGTTCTATTGAAATAATGATTTGTTTATCTCTCTTTTGAGAATATTGTGGATCTTTGCAGCGTTAACAAAACCTAAATCAGTTTTATATAAATAAAATCTGTTGACGGTAGTGAATAATTTATAGGTTACTAAATAGATATTTGTATCATGAAAAATATTCTATATAACAATGAAGAAGGGGGATATTAATGAAAAAACCTGCAACTATGTAAATCGCCAATTTGCATAAAAGCCTTGGCTGTGAGAAACAATAATGGATATTAATAACTTAAATTAACAATAAAATGAAGCACTATTCAAAGAATAGGATCTTTGGTACTTTCCTCTGCTCCGTAATTTGTTTATCTCCACCTTTCTTTTCGAAAGTAGATGCAAATACTGGGTATAGGATAAATACATTAGAGCAAAATCAGGTAAATCCAGTAAAAGGTGTTATTGTAGACAGTAATGGAGAAAGCATCATAGGTGCGACGGTACGGGTCGTAGGTTCGAAACAAGCGGCTGTTTCTGATGTTAATGGTAATTTCTCTATCGTTGCTTCTAAAGGATCGACGCTCCAAATCTCTTCAATAGGTTATAAAACAGTAAATATTAAGGTTACACAGTCTCTGTTACATATCGTTATGAGAGATAATGCTACTACGTTGAAAGATGTGCAAGTTGTGGCGTATGGCGTGCAGAAAAAGATAACGGTGACAGGGGCAATTTCGAGCATTAATGGATCAGACCTTTTAAAAACACCTACGGGATCTATTACGAATATGTTGGCTGGAGTCGTTCCTGGTTTGTCTTCAATCCAGTATTCTGGTGAACCGGGTGCTGATGCGGCTTCTGTCCTGGTCAGGGGCAAGGCTACTTGGGCCGATTCTTCTCCTTTAATTGAAGTAGATGGGGTGGAACGTGATTTCAATGAGATTGATCCGAATGAAATTGCCAGTATTACCGTGTTGAAAGATGCTTCGGCAACGGCTGTATTTGGTGTTCGGGGAGCAAATGGCGTTATCCTGATTACAACTAAACGAGGAAAAGAAGGCAAGGCTAAAATTTCGTTCTCTACTTCTGCCAGTATTATCTTTCCGACAGATATGCTGAAGTTAGCTGATTCGTACGACTATGCTACTTATTATAATCAGATGTTGAAGAATGATGCTGCTGATACAAAAGCTCCTTTCTCTGCTGCGATCTTGCAGAAATTCAAGGATCATTCTGATCCTATTCGTTTCCCGGATACAGACTGGATAAAATATTGTTTTAAAAATTCGGCTTTTCAGTCTCAACATAATGTTAATATTTCTGGGGGGACGGAAAAGGTCCGTTACTTCGTTTCTTTAGGGGCTTACACTCAGGACGGACTGTTCAAACAGTTGTCCTTGCCATACGATTTTGACTTCAAGTATCGCAGATTCAATTATCGTGCAAACTTAGACTTTACCGTCACTCCCTTGACCACGCTTTCTGTCAATATTGGTGGTCGGGTGGATAATAAGAATACTCCTTATTCTGGTGAAGATAATAACCAGTTGTTTCGTCATTTGTATTGGGCTACACCATTTTCTTCTCCAGGTATCATCGATGGAAAATATGTAGTTTCTTCTATTGATTATCAGGACTATCAGTTGCCTTTCGTCGGTGCCAGTGGATTGGGTGCTTATTACGGAATGGGATATATGGCTGCAAGTACAAATACTCTGAATGCCGATGTTATTCTGAATCAGAAACTCGATTTTATTACTAAAGGCCTTTCCTTCAAGTTGAAAGGTTCTTATAATAGTGGATATACCGTTACTAAGCAGCGTGGTGCTTCTGTTGCTACTTATAATCCTATTCTTCAGTCAGATGGAACAATCGCCTATAGGAAGAATGGGACAGACTCACAGTTAGGCTATGCTGAATCTTTTGGAAAATCTAGGGACTGGTATATGGAAGCAAGCTTGAATTATAATAGGGATTTCGGATTCCATCATATCGGAGCTCTCCTGCTTTATAATCAGTCTAAGAAATATTATCCTGCCCAGTATTCTGATATACCTACGGGCTATGTAGGTCTTGTGGGTCGCCTGACTTATGATTATGCTAATAGATACATGGCTGAGTTTAATGCTGGTTATAATGGGTCAGAAAACTTTGCCCCGCATCATCGTTATGGATTCTTTCCTGCCTGGTCTGTCGGCTGGGTGGCTAGTGAAGAATCTTTCTTCAAGAGTTTGAAGAAAATTATTCCGTATTTGAAATTCCGGGCTTCCTGGGGTCTTGTAGGTAACGACAAAGTAGGTGGAGACCGCTTTATGTATACAGATGATCCTTATGGCTTGGGTGGCGGATATAATTTTGGTACGAATGTGCCGGGGAATAAATCTGGAGCCTATGAAGGAGCCAAACATAACAAGAATGTCAAATGGGAAACTTCTTTTAAACAGGATTATGGAATTGACGCCAACTTCCTGGATAATCATTTAAAGGCTACTTTTGATTATTATTACGAGAATCGTAAAGATATCTTGCTGCAGAACATGACCGCACCTGTTATCTTGGGTTTTACTTTACCTTATGCTAATCTGGGGAAAGTAAATAGCTGGGGATATGAAATTGCCTTAAAATGGAGAGATAACATAACGGATCATTTTACCTATTGGGTTGAGGGTAATCTTTCCTATAACCAGAATAAGATCATTGAGGAATATGAAGCACCTCAGAACTATCCGTATATGTACCAGAAGGGACATAGGATAGGCTCCCGGGATATTCTTAAATTCTGGGGATTCTATGATGAGACCGCAGATGCACGTTATTTCGCTCAGTACGGTCATCATATCGCTTCTCATTCTGGGGGACTGCTTCCGGGTGACTGTGTCTATGTGGACTTGAATAATGATGGTGTGATTGATGCTAATGATCGTTCTTATGGCCTTGGACATACGGATGACCCGGAATATATCGTTGGCTTCAATATTGGGTTTACCTGGAACAAACTGGATGTGGGTACTCAATGGACTGGTGCCTGGGATGTGAGCCGTATGCTGGACGAAACTTTCCGTCAACCATTGGGAGATACTGGGAACAAGGGACTACTGCAATATCAGTATGATCATACCTGGACCCCGGATAATCCTGATCCGGAGGCTAAATATCCTCGTGCTACAATGGCTCATGCATCTAATAACTACGCTGGATCTACATTATATGAGGTCAATTCCAGTTACCTTAGACTGAAGAGCATGGATATTGCCTATCATTTCGATTTTCCTTTTATGAAGAACTTGGGCATGAACCAATGTATATTGGCTTTGAGTGGATATAATCTCTTGACCTTTACTGGTTTTAAATGGGGTGATCCTGAATCCAGGACCAGTGACCGTCCTTCTTATCCTCTGACAAGGTCGTTCGCGTTGACGCTTAAACTCGGATTTTAATAATTAATAAGGAGGTTATAGTTATGAAACCAAAATATATATTAGCAAGTCTTCTTGGAGTGTTTTTCTTGATGATCACTTCAGGTTGTGTCGATGGAATTAAATTTGGTGATTCTTTCTTGGAAAAAGCTCCGGGGGGGGATGTTACCAAAGATACGATATTTAATAATCCTGAATATACTAGGGATTTTCTTTGGAATACTTATAGTATGTTGTATTATGGCCTGCCTTATTACTGGGATGGTGGTGTAGGCCAGAAAATGAATACGGGTATGTTCGAGACTTTGTCGGATTGCTGGCATAGTCATAACTCGTGGGATGAAGTAAACCGGGAATTTTATTCAGGTACTTATATTCCCGGGAATGCGGGTAAGTTTAATTATTGTGGAGAGAATGTGTGGCAAGCAGTCAGAGCGGCATATATCTTTCTGGAAAATGTGGATAAGACACCGGATATGAGTGATGCTGAGAAAACAAGATTGAAAGCTGAAGCCAAGTGCATCATTGCTTCCCGGTATTTCGACATGTTCCGTCACTATGGTGGCCTTCCTATTGCAAAACAATCTTATAATGGTACTGAAGGGACATACGAACTTCCACGTGCTACGGTGGAGGAAACGGTTAATTTTATGGTGGGGCTGCTTGATGAGGCTGCACCGGATCTTCCCTGGGTTCTTGACGAATCGGACCGCTCTAACTGGGATGGACGTTTTACCAGAGCTGCTGCAATGGGATTGAAGTGTAAGATCCTTGTCTTTGCTGCTTCTCCTCTATTTAATTCGGCTACACCATATTGCACTACGGGAAATCAGGAAGCAAATGAAAAGCACCAGACCTGGTATGGAGGTTATAAACCTGAATTATGGACTCAGTGCTTGAATGCTTGTAAAGATTTCTTTGATGCCGTCCAGCAGAATGGCTATTATCATCTTGTAGAGGCTGACGGAAATACTCCGGGACAATATCGTGCAGCTTTCCGTGAGGCTTATTCTGCTAGAGGAACTACTGAGATGCTGATCTCTACCCGCTATAAGTATCAGACTTATAAGGGGAATTGGGAAGACTGGAATTCTAAGTTTGTCTCGGAGTGGAATGCTTTCGGCGGTTATACTCCTACGGAAGACTATATGGAGATGTTCCCTTGGAAAGACGGACGGCCTTTTAATTTCGAACAGGAAGAGAAAGATAATAATCTTGATAATATGTTTGAAGATAAAGATGGTAACTTGACTCGTGATCCAAGGTTATATGAGACAATGATCGTGAATAATATGCGCCATAGTCTGAATGACAATGGAAACATGAGTGGCCGCTGTGAGGAACTCTGGGTAAATGGACGCGAGTGTGGAAATGGCCCTCAGACGGAATCAGGACAGTATGCGACTGGATTTGCCAATAATAAATTTTACATGAATAAAGACGATGCAAAGGGAAGGGTTAATTGCTGGCCTTATCTTCGTCTTTCTGAAATGTATCTGATCTATGCTGAGGCATTGGCACAGACTGGAGATTATGAAGATGCAATCAAACAGGTGGATATTGTCAGGGCCCGTGTCGGCCTGAAGGGATTGAAGGAAAGTATGCCTGATAAGAATTTCGATGACAAGAATACGCTGATCGATGCAATCATGAACGAGAGGGCCTGTGAACTCGGACTGGAGGATACCCGCTTCTTCGATATGATCCGTTACCGTCGTGCTGACTTGTTTGAGAAAAAGTTACATGGCTTGCGGATCTATCGCCAAAAAGATGGTAAAGATTATAATTATTCTTATTCAGATAAGGTAGCTGGACAAGAGGGCTGGCAGGCTACTCAGCCTTTCCATTTCAGATATGAGAAATATGTCTTGGGTAATGTTGCCCGTGTCTGGTGGACTCATTTTGACCCTAAATGGTACTTGTCTGCATTCCCACCAACAGAAATCAATAAGGGATATGGACTTACACAGAATCCTGGATGGTGATAATCAATGTTTATAAACGAATAGATATGAAACGATATATATTATTAGTGATCGCTTTTGCCTTAGGCATTGGGGGCTATGCCCAGGAAAAAAGTGAAAATATCAGTGGCATTGTTGTTGATAAGTTTGGCAATCCTGTTTCTGGTGCTTTGATAGAACTTAGAAATAGTCCAGATGCAAAAACTTATACGGACCAGCAAGGTAAATTCAGCATACTGGCTGACAAGGATGCACAACTTTTTGTCGATGCTCCGGATCAGTCGGAGAAAACCATTACACTTACAGGGAGTAAGGATGTCAGAATTGTAATGGATTATGCTTCCAGACCGGTTAATATTGGCTTTGGCATCCGGCAGAATGTAGAGGAGTCCACAATGTCCGTAGCAAGTGCCTCAAATGATGAGTTTAATAACCGCTCTGCAAAGAATATTGGCAACTCTCTGTTTGGACATGTGCTGGGTTTAACTACCCTGCAGGGAACAGGTGAGTATTCGGCATACGAGCCTACTTTCTTCGTGAGAGGCTTGCAGACTCTTGCCGGGAATAATCCGTTGATCCTTGTGGACGGAATAGAACGGAATATTTCTTACATTACTCCTGAGGAGGTGGAAAATGTCATTGTCCTCAAGGATGCTCCGGCGGTTGCTCTTTATGGGTATAAGGGCGCGAATGGTGTTGTCAACATCATCACAAAGCGGGGCAAATATAAAAGTAATGAAATTCATTTCAGCTATGATCATGCCTTCAATTGGGAGGAGAGACGCCCGAAATTCGTTGATGCTTACACTTACGCAAGTGCCATGAATGAGGCTTTAACTAATGATGGTAATGCTGTTAAATATTCCCCTCTGGAACTTGATGCATTCAAAACGGGCAAATATCCTTTCCTGTATCCTAACGTGAACTGGATTGACGAGGCTTTCAAGAATTTGGGGGGCAGCAATATTTATGACTTGTCTTTCAGGGGCGGTGGAGAACACATGCGGTATTATTCATTGATGAATCTACAAGATAATAATGGCTTTATCGCACATCCTAATATGAATAGCGGATATTCTACTCAGAACAAGTATTCAAAGGCTAATCTTCGCTTTAACCTGGATATAGATTTGACGAATACTACAAGTGTACAGGTTAACTTGGATGGAGTACTTCTGGAAACACTTCGCCCTGGCCTGAGCAGTGATGGCTTATGGGATAAAATCTATACCGTTCCGGCAGCTGCCTTTCCTGTCAAGACAGAAAGTGGATTATGGGGCGGAAATGCAACCTGGGACGGCTATTCTAATCCGGTCGCTCTGACGGAAGGCCGGGCTTATAGTAAGGCTCATACCCGGGCTTTGTTCGGGGATATGACCCTGAAACAGAATCTATCGTCACTTACTCAAGGTTTATCCGTGTGGACGAGACTGGCTTATGACAATATCGCTGCTTATTGGGAGAACCATACAAAATCGTATAGATATGGAAGTGATGCGGTTTCTGAATGGACTAATGGGGAACCTTCGGCTTTTACTCATTATACGGGTGGAAACGATTCTTCTTTAGGTACGGACAGCAAACTGGACTGGCAGAATAAAAACTTTAATTTTGGCTTTGGTACTAATTATGACCGTACTTTCGGTAACCATGCGATTTCTTCTGTCTTGATGTGGAATTATGAGTATAGAAATAGTAATGGACAGAACAATACTTGGTATCGTACTTCTGCTTCTTGGTATAATCATTATGGATATAAAGGAAGGTATTTCGCAGATTTGTCTCTTACTATGGCGGGCTCTAACAAACTCGCTCCTGGACATCGCTGGGCTTTCTCTCCTGCTGTTTCTGCTGCCTGGGTGATCTCGAAAGAGAAATTTATGAGAAATATGAGTTTCGTAGACCTGCTCAAACTGCGTGCTTCGTGGGGAATTATCAATGTCGATAATATTCCTGCTGAAGGATATTGGGAACAAACTTATGGCGGTGGAAATGGCTATAATCTCGGTGGTAATTATGATTGGGATGGAGGTTGGACAAGGGGACGCCTAGCTTCGACTGACGTTACTCACGAGCGTAGTACAAAATATAATGTAGGTGTAGATGCTACTCTCTTTAAAGGCCTTGACATTACGATGGATGGGTATTATCAGCGTCGTAGTGATATATGGGTGTCTGCAAGTGGCAGGAATTCTTCCGTCTTGGGATCTGAAAGTCCTTATGTCAATGGGGGTGTAGTAGATAGTTATGGATTCGAGATGGGATTGAATTATACCAAAATGATCGGCAGGGACTTTATCTTTAATGGTGGTGCAAACTATACATTATCTAAGGATAAGATAAAGAATGAACTGGAGGAACCTCATGCTTATAGCTATCTGGATCAGACAAATCATCCTGTCGGCCAGATCTTTGGCCTTCAGGCTATTGGGTTCTTTAAGGACCAGGCGGATATTGATCATAGCCCCGTCCAGCAGTTTTCTGATGTCAAGCCAGGTGACATTAAGTATAAGGATCAAAATGGGGATGGCGTCATCAATGAGGAAGATGTTGTGAAAATGGGCTATAATACTACTTGTCCTGAGATCTATTTCTCTTTTCATTTAGGTGCTGAATATAAAGGTATCGGCTTAGATGCAGATTTCCAGGGCGTAGGCAACTATACAGCCATCTTGAATACCAAGTCTCTTTATTGGCCGCTGATCAACAATACGAATATCAGCAAGTATTATTATGATAACCGTTGGACACCGGAACATACGAATGCTAAATTCCCACGTCTTACAGCAGAAAGTAATGCCAATAACTTCCGTACAAATTCAATATGGTTGGAAGACCGTTCTTTCTTGAAATTGAGAAATTTGGAGGTCTATTATAAATTTCCGAAGTCCATTTTAGCTTCAACTAAGTTTATTAGTACGGCGAAACTTTATGTGCGGGGCGTTGATCTTTTGTGTCTTGATCATATTAAAAAGGCTGATCCGGAACAGTATGGGGCTGACTATCCTTTAAACCGTTCTCTGGTGGTAGGGCTTGCTCTTGGTTTTTAATCATTAATGGAAAAAACAATGAAAAAGACATTTATTATTGCAATCATCGGTTTTATAGCCTTTTCTTCCTGTAGCAACGAACTGGATTATAAGGAATATAATAATTACGATAAACAGTATGTGTTTACAAATTTTGATAACACGGTTGGTTTTGTGACGGACATCTATGGACGGATGGATTATGATTTCGGCACTTATGGCAATGGAATGCTCGCTTCTGCTTGCGATGAGGCTGAATATGCATGGCGTTCCGGTAGTGTGAATGATTTTACGGATGGTGCCTGGAGCCCTACGAATTCAAAGGATAATATCTGGAATGACAGTTATGCTGCCATCCAGAAGGCTAATTTATATCTGAGTGAATGTGGAAGCTGTGATTTTTCTCAGTATCGTTTTGATAAGGACTATACTGCTCAGATGGCTCGTTTTAAAAGATTGAAATTTGAGGTTCGTTTCCTTCGTGCTTATTTCTATTTTAACCTGGTAAGACAGTATGGCGATGTGCCTTTTTCTACTCAAGTCCTTTCTGAGAAGGAGGCGAATAATCTGCCCCGTACGTCGTATAATGATGTGTTTGATTTCATCGTGAAGGAATGTGATGAGATTTGTGACAGTCTGCCGGCAGATTATTCCCAGTTGGGGGATGATGCTGCTGCAAATGAAACGGGCAGGGTTAACAAATTGGCTGTGTTAGCTCTGAAAGCGAGAACTTTACTCTACTGGGCTAGTCCGCTCTTTAATACAAAAAATGATAATGAACTCTGGCATCGTGCTGCATTGTCCAGTAAAGCGGTTTTAGATTCCTGTGCAAAGTATAATGTGCATCTTGGCAAATATGCTGACTTGTGGGGTACGGATAACTGGAAGGCTTCTGAGATTATCTTTGCTCGCCGGGTAGGTGACTTGAACTACTTGGAAGCAAATAATTTTCCTGTGGGAGTAGAGGGTGGTCATTCTGGTAATTGTCCTACACAAACACTTGTTGATGCATACGAAATGAAGAGCACTGGAAAACTGTGGAATGAGGAGGGAAGTGGATATAATCCTGCAAAACCTTATGATAATCGTGATCCGCGGCTGGCTATGACGATTGCCGTAAATGGCGAGAAAAACTGGCCTACCTATAATACTTCTGAGTTGCAGACTTACTATGGAGGGGTGAATGGGGAACCGATCGCAGGTGCTACACCAACTGGCTATTATCTGAAAAAATATCTGGACCCTACGGTCAATGTCTCTGCAACGAATTCCAATACAAAACGTCATTCCTGGATTACTTTCCGATTGGGTGAGTTCTATCTGGACTATGCTGAAGCGGTGTTCCACTATTTAGGTAGTGCGGATGCTACAAGTGCTGAGTTTCCTTTGTCTGCCAGAGAAGCTGTCAATATCATCCGGGGGAGAAGTGATGTGATGATGCCTCCATTGCCTACAGGACTTTCTAATGACGAATTCTGGAAGAAGTATGAGGATGAGCGTATGGTAGAGTTGGCTTTTGAAGATCATCGTTTTTATGATGTCAGACGGTGGAAGGAAGGAAATCAACTGGCTTCTATCATAGAAATGCATATCACGAAGAATGCTGACGGCAGTTTTTCTTATAGCAGACAGACGGTTAAAAGAAACTGGAATGATAAAATGTATTTCTTCCCGATTCCTGAATCTGAGATCCTGAAGCATAAGAATGTAAATTTCCCGCAAAATCCGGGTTGGTAATAGTAAAAAACAGAATATATGAAAATAAATAAGGTGTTATTGTCATTGGTCGTTTTTGCATCGCTTTTTTCAGCTTGTGATGATAAAATAGATCATTTCGAATATGAAGGATATACGCAGAAGGCACAGACTGTTGACGTGTCTAAATTATCGTATGATTCTCTGCCTGGGAGCATCAAATTGAGGTGGGATACTACCGGGATCAAGTATGAATATATGAAGGTTTCCTATATAGATCCCTCCGATCAGAAAACGGTTACGGCGGTTGTATCTAAATACTGTGACTCCCTTCTTGTAGAAAACACGTTAAGGAAATATGGTGACTATGATTTCTCTTTCCAGGCTTTCAATTCTTTGAATAAGGGTGGCTCCATCGTTACTTTCAAGGCTCGTTCTGGAAGAGCGCCGGCTATCATTACGGTTAATAAAACAAAGGTGAATCTTACTGTTGACCAGCTAAGCACAAATGATCAGGAACCTTCAGAGGGACCTATAGGCAATCTGATAGATAATAATCCGAACACATTCTTCCATACTCGCTGGAGCTCTCCACAAAAACCTTTGCCTCAGTATATCCAGATCGATTTTAAAGAAGATCATGAAGATTTTGCTATCTGGTATAAGAATCGTAATGGCTCTCAAGTAGGTCCGCAAAGTTTTGACTTACAGATCAGCCAGGATGGCAATCAATGGGAAACGGTAAAGACAGTAAACTCGGGATTGCCTTCTGCAAGTGGGGCTGAATATACTTCTGATGTCGTCCAGCCTGGTAAAAAGTTTAGATACTTCCGCCTTAATGTGACTAAGACTTTCGGTGATCGTAATTATTTTAATATGGCTGAACTTGCTTTTTATGATGCTCAGGTCCTGGTCAATGATCCGGAAGCTAAGTAGACTTTATGATTTAAAATATTTGAATGAAAAAGCAGTTTAAATCTTGATTGCAATGAAAACAAATAGAATGAAATACCTGGCTTTTCTGCTCGTTGCCTCTCTCGTTGCAGTTACCAGTTGTAGTGAAAATGATAGCCGCGCCGGTGTAAATATTGGCCAATACAAGTGGCTGGCCCTTTATCAGTCTCGGCAGGTATGGGATGGTCATCAGAATAATATGAGTATGGCCTTGAATGAGGATGATGATAAGGATACTACCTTCACGGTCAATACCTCTCTTTATATGAATCAGAAAGCAGACCAGGACTGTAAGGCAGAACTTGTCGTCGATAGTGATTCCTTGGCTAAGGCAATTAACCTGTCTTCTTCTGGCGGACTCTATGCTTGTTACACGCACTCCGTTCTGATGCCTAAAAATGCCTATTCTTTGTCTTCTGGTGATATAGTGCTAAAAGCGGGAGAGAAAAAATCGGATGCGGTGACGGTGACTATCCATCGTGACCAACTTCTTACGGATCCGATTCGTAATGATATTTCGGATGTGACTTTTGTGCTTCCTTTATCTTTGCGCAATTCTTCTGTCTATAAAATTAATGATAAAGTGAGCACGTTGATGCTTTTTGTTACTATGCCGGCACTTGACCCTACCCAACCGGATAAAACAACTCCTCCCAAAGAACTTGATGGCATGAAACTGGTATGGGATGATGAATTTAATGGAACAGGAAATCCTGATGATACAAAATGGCATTTTGAAACGGGTTTCCAGCGGAATCATGAGGACCAGTGGTATCAGAAGGATAATGCTTATCTTGATGGCAAGGGTGCTTGTGTCATTGAGGGACGTAAAGAGAGAGTCCAGAATCCTAATTATCAGGCTGGAAGCTCCGACTGGAAGAAGAACCGCGAGTATGCAGAGTATACGAGTGCTTCCATGCAGAGCAAATATACTTATAAGTATGGAAAAGTAATCGTCAGAGCAAAGATCCCAACGGCAAGTGGCTCATGGCCGGCTATCTGGCAGGTGGGCAACACTTGGGAATGGCCTCTCGGGGGTGAAATTGATATTCTGGAATCTTATCCTTCCAATGGGCAACCGGCCATACATGCTAATTATTGCTGGGGATCAGATTGGAGATGGTCCGGTAATTGGCAGTCGGTGGTCAAACCTTTGTCCTATTTCACGGATCAGGACAAGGATTGGGTAAAGAAGTATCATGTGTGGACTCTTGACTGGAATGAAAGTACATTGAAGATCTCTGTTGATGGGGAACTGATCAATGAGATCAGTACGTCCAAGACCTTTAACGGCAGTGGCGGTGGTGCGCCGAGTGGTGGCTATCAGAATCCCTTCAGCAATGATGTCAGTAATTTTGGTGATCTGATCTGGCTGAATCTTGCCCTGGGAGGTGATAATGGCGGAAAGATTGATGACAGTGCCTTCCCGATGAGATACTATATTGACTATGTCAGGGTGTATCAATAAATGGTGTTTTGCCGTAACTCTCAGGAAAATCTTGTTTGATCTGCAAGGCTTATTCCTTTAATAATCCTGATAGATCAAATGGATAGTTGGATGCTTCATGGTCTTTGTTATACAAGAAACAAAGAAATGAGGCATCCAATTTATGAGGTCTCTCTACTCGTGTGTCTCTCTTTATGATGAGGTGAAAGGATAATTCATGGAAACAGGGATAGGTGTATCTTGTCTTTTAAGATAAATTATCCTTCGGAAGATTTAACCTGATACTACTGCAAAATTCTGTGAAAATTGTTTTTTCACGATTTGTTCTATTAATATAATGATTTGTTTACTCCTGTCTTATCTATATTCTTGATATTTGCACTCCCATATCCTAAGGGATCTTTAAGTCGGAGTGCTATTTAAATCTACAGGAATGATAAAACCATTTATTACTAAGAGCAGATATTTTGTCTTCTTATTAATTTCGATGACTAGCATTACTATGGCTTCTGCCAAGGGCAGGGGCTATGCGTGCGTGGCAAGGGATGGCGGAAAGACTCTAACTTCTATGTCTGTTTCCAACAGGTCTGCCAGGGATCTTCAGATAGTTTCAGATAAAAGGTCTGGTTTGAAGCATCTCGGTCATGCTATGAATCGGAATGAACTCCGGGAGGTAAGGAAAGGGGAACTGACCACTTCTGGAGCCGACCCTGCTCAACCGGATGGAACGGCTCCGGAAAAAGAACTTGGGGGCATGAAACTGGTATGGGATGATGAATTTAATGGAACAGGAAGTCCTGATAGGGCAAAATGGCGTTTTGAAACGGGTTTCCAGCGGAATCACGAGGACCAGTGGTACCAGGAAAGTAATGCTTATCTTGATGGCAAGGGGAATCTAGTCATTGAAGGGCGTAAGGAGAGAGTCCTGAATCCTGATTATCAGCCGGGGAGCTCCGACTGGAAGAAGAGTCGTGAGTATGCAGAGTATACGAGTGCCTCCTTGCAGAGCAAATATACTTACAGGTATGGAAAGGTAATCGTCAGAGCGAAGATCCCTGTGACTGGTGGCTCGTGGCCGGCTATCTGGCAGGTGGGCAACGCCTGGGAATGGCCTCTCGGGGGTGAAATAGATATTATGGAATATTATCCTGTCAAAGGGCAGCCGGCCATACATGCTAATTATTGCTGGGGGACTGACCGGAAATGGGCCGGTCATTGGCAGTCGGTAGCCCGACCGTTGGCCTCCTTCATAGAACGGGATAAGGACTGGGTGAAAGAATATCATATATGGACGCTTGACTGGAATAAAAGGGTGTTGAAGATCTCTGTAGACGGTGAACTGATCAATGAGGTTAATACGTCCAGGACTTTCAATGGCAGCAATGGCAGTCCTCTTGCAGGCGCTCATCAGAATCCTTTCAGTAATAGCATCAATGGCTTTGGTGATCTGATCTGGCTGAATCTTGCCCTGGGAGGGGATAATGGCGGAAAAATTGATGATAGTGCTTTTCCTGTCAGGTATGATATTGACTATGTCCGTGTGTACCGATAGGGGAAGAGCTTTTCAGCAAAATAAAAAATACAGGTCTTATTGTTTGAGTAATAATTAAAAAGGTGTATATGAAAAATATTAACTTGAAAGTGCTGTCACGAGGATTTCTTTTCCTCTTGATAGGCTCTACAGGGTGCTGGTGCATCCCTGAAGCATCAGCTTCTGAAGTCGTTCGCGTCGTACAGTCTTCAGGAGTAGTCAATGGTGTGGTAGTTGACAAGAATGGGGAGGCTATTATCGGAGCAACGGTGAAAGTCGTGGGCTCGTCTCGGGGGACTGTGACGGATCTTGATGGAAAATTTTCGATTGATGTTCCGGAGGGTGCTGACCTTTCCATTTCTTATATTGGCTATAAGACTCAGTTGGTAAAGGCTGGCAAGGGGCCTGTTACCGTCCATTTAATGGAGGAAAACAAGACCTTGAACGAAGTGGTGGTCGTCGGTTTCGGCACCCAGAAGAAAAGTGATCTGACCGGGGCCGTAAGCGTGGTCTCCGGAAAAGATCTGGCTAATGCTCCTGTAACGAATGCTACTCAGGCCTTACAGGGAATGGTCCCCGGTCTTCAGATCACACAGGGCAATGGCAGCCTGGAGGATACTCCTAGCATCAATGTCCGGGGGACGACGACAATCGGACAGGGCACCAGTGGCTCTCCGCTTATCCTGATTGATGGAATGGAAGGTGACTTGAATACGATTAATCCTCAGGATATTGCCAGTATATCGGTACTTAAAGATGCTGCTGCATCTTCTATCTATGGTTCTCGTGCTCCTTTTGGCGTGATCTTGATTACAACAAAAAGTGGCAGTAAGAATGGCAAGGTACAAATCAACTATAATGATAGTTTCCGGTGGGGACAGCCTATAAACATGAAACACATGATGAACTCTGTCGACTTTGCCAGTTGGATGAATGATACGTTTACTAATGGGGGCAATGGTTTGTATTTCTCCGCTGACCGGATGAAAAACATTGTGGACTATGCTCATGCCAAATCCATCGGCCCTGGAACGCGCCTGACCTCTGACGGGAGAACTCTCTATGGTATTTCTTCTAGTAACGGCTCTACCTGGGATGATGGCTATGGTACGGGAATAGATGATGTAGACTGGTATGATGTGGTCTATAAGCACACAACTTTCTCTCAGTCTCATAACTTCAGCGCAAGCGGGGGAAGTGATCTGTTTAATTTCTATACTTCATTCAACTATCTGGATCAGGGGGGGCTGATGAATCTTGGAAATGAAGGCTTGAAACGCTATAACGGTACTTCAAAAATTAATGTAGAACTGACGAAGTGGCTGAAAATGAATTATTCCATGCGTTTCGACCGCGAAGATTACCAGCGTCCGTCCCAGTTGACCAGTGGCCTCTACAGCAATATGACGCGCCAGGGATGGCCGGTATTGCCTTTGTATGATCGCAATGGCTATTATTATTCCTCTCCTTCTCCTGCCTTGGGACTGGCAACGGGGGGAACTGATAAGACCCAGACAGATAATATCTACCATCAGATCGGATTTACCCTGGAACCCGTAAAGGACTGGATAACACATGTTATCTTCAACTATCATATTAATTCCCAGAACAGACATTGGGACAGCCAGCAAACTTATAACCATGACGTAAATGGACAACCGGTGATCTATAGTACCGGTTCTAATGTACATGAGGGCTATTACAAGGAAAACTACTATAATTTTCAGGCTTATTCGGAATACTCCAAATCTTTTTTTGAAAAACATCATTTCCATGTCATGGGCGGCTTTCAGGCTGAAGACTTGAAACAGACACAGTTCGGACTTCAGACTTATGGGATCCTGATACCCGGAAAACCCGAAATCGATCTTACAAGTGGATTGGGCTATGATGGTTCCTCAATCGTTCCTGCTACAAATGGCTCTCGTAACGAGTGGACAACAGCTGGTTTCTTCGGACGCTTCAATTATGATTTCGATAACAAATATCTGTTGGAGGTAAACCTGCGCGATGATGGTACATCACGCTTCAGGAAAGGCCACCAGTGGAAGTTGTTCCCTTCTGTCTCTGCAGGATGGAACATTGCACAGGAGAAGTTCTTCCAACCTCTCAACAATCTGATTGACATCTTGAAACTGCGTGCCTCTTATGGCTCTCTGGGTAACCAGAATACGACTAACTGGTATCAGACCTATCAGACGATGACGGTCCAGTCTTCTGCTGGTGACTGGCTGCAGAACGGACAGAAGACTAATATAGCCATAGCTCCTGGACTGGTGTCTGAGTCGTTGACATGGGAAACCATTCAGAGTTATGACTTGGGCCTGGACTGGGGACTTTTCAATAACCGGCTGACAGGATCCTTTGACTACTATGTCCGTAATACGAAGAATATGGTTGGTAATGCCCCTGAACTTCCTGCTTTACTGGGTACTGCTGTCCCGGTAACTAATAATACGGATTTGAGGACGCTGGGCTGGGAACTGGCAATCGGATGGAGAGACCATTTGTCAAACGGACTAAATTATAGTGTCAACTTCAATCTTTCGGATGCCCGTACAAAGATTACCCGCTATCCGAATAATCCGACACAGTCGTTGTCTACTTATATCCAAGGACGCTATATCAACGAAATCTGGGGATACAAGACTATTGGCATTGCCAAGACTCAGGATGAGATGGATAAATATATGGCAACCTTGAAGAATGGCGGACAGAATGCCTTAGGGAGCAACTGGGGTGCAGGTGATATCATGTATGCCGATCTGAATGGTGATGGCAAGATTTCATCCGGATCCTATACGCTGAAAGATCATGGTGACCTGAAATTAATCGGAAACAGTACTCCTAGGTATCTTTTCGGATTGGATATGAACGCAAGTTGGAAAGGCTTTGACTTACGTGTCTTCCTGCAGGGGGTCATGAAGAGGGACTGCTGGGTAGGCGGTAACTATTTGTTTGGCGCTACTTCCGGCGGACAATGGTGGTCTGCGGGGATTACTAAGGTGAAGGATTATTTCCGTGATGCGGATACGTGGTCCGTAAAGAATGGCTATGAGACAGAAAACACTGATGCTTATCTGCCGCGTCCTGTCTATAGTGATAAGAATTTGCAGATCCAGACACGCTATTTGCAGAATGCTGCCTATATCCGCTTGAAGAACCTCCAGATCGGCTATACTATACCTCGTATCCTTACTTCCCGCTGGGGGGTGAATAACCTGAGGGTCTTCTTCTCAGGGGAAAATCTTCTTACAGGTACAAAATTAGCTAAACAGTTTGACCCGGAGACGGTTTTCTCATATAGTGGAAATGGTTATCCATTATCTAAAACTTATTCTTTTGGGCTAAGTATAACATTTTAATGACTGAAGTTATGAAATTAGATGTTAGATCAATAATAATCTTATTGCTGGGCGGAATGGCCCTGTCTTCTTGTGATGATTTCCTGGATAAGCAGCCTCCTTCATACATTACACCGGAGGATTATTATACCAGTGAATCGGAGGTCCAGGCTTGTGCTAATGAGTTTTATACGATTTTGCCTTCTCATTCAAGTAATGTGTGGGGGTATGGTACTTTCGGACTTGATAATAATACGGATAATCAGGCTGGTATGTCTGCTAATAATAAATATGCCAAGGGATTATGGCTTGTAGGACAGACGAATGGTAACTGGTCGTGGAATACTATTCGTAATATCAACTATCAGCTGAATGCTGTCTTAACTAATTATAAGGCTAAGAAAATCCAGGGCTCTGACACAAATATCCGGCAATATATAGGTGAACTGTATTTCTTCCGGGCTTATGCCTATTTCGATATGCTCCAGAAATTTGGGGATCTGCCTATTGTCACACAGTCTTTCCCTGACGAGGAATCCATTCTGGTTGCTGCTAATAAGCGCAGACCTTGTAATGAGGTGGCAAGGTTCATCATCAGTGACTTGGATACGGCAAGGACTTATATGAAGGATAATTTTGAAGCTCGTCATACGAGAATATCTCCTGATGTAGCTGAATTGTTCAAGTCTAGGGTAGCGCTTTATGAGGGTTCATGGTTGACAAATTTCGCAGGGACTCCGTTCGTTCCGGATGGCCCGGGATGGCCTGGCAAGAATAAGGATTATAATGCGGACTATAAGTATCCGACAGGTAGTGTTGATGCTGAAGCTCAATATTTCTTGCAGATTGCAGCTCAGTCTGCTGAGGATGTTGCTGAGAAATATAAGGGGAAATTGTCAGTAAATACTGGTCTGGTGCCTCAGTCGACTGATGATCCTGACAATCCTTACTTCAGCCTTTTTGGCAATACGGATATGTCTAAATACCCGGAAGTGCTCTTATGGAGGGAATATAATAAATCTTTAGGTGAGGTCAATAATGTCGAGGTGGCGATCCAGCATGGTGATATTGATGCGGGAATAACTAGAAGTCTGGTACAATCGTTCCTGATGAAGGATGGACGTCCTATCTATTCTTCTGATTATCAGTATGAAGATACGACTCTGGCATCTGTTGCCAAAAACCGGGATCCTCGTCTGACCATATTTCTGAAAGTCCCCGGACAGGTAAATGTCTTTAAGAATATGGATGCTACTTATGGTGATCATGCAGTTCCTGTTGAGCCGGTTCCTAATATTACCAATAGAAGTTATGAGAAAGGCTATAGCACAGGATATACGATCCGGAAGGGGGGTACCTTTGACAAGGCCTTATGTGCGAATGGTGGGGGATATACGGCTTCCATCACCTTCCGGGCAACGGAAGCCCTGCTCAATTATATGGAGGCAGAGTATATGCTGACTAAGGACATTAATGCCGGTCATATCCTTGAATATTGGAGGATTATCCGTCAAAGTGCTGGCTTTACAGGTGATGCCGTTAATCCGGAAGTAACGATCCAGGCGACTGATATGAGTAAGGAGAAACTTGACTGGGGGGCATATACGGCCGGACAGTTACTGACGGATAAAGTGTTGTACAATATCCGCAGGGAGCGCCGTTGTGAACTGATGGCTGAAGGCCTGCGCTGGATGGACCTGGAACGTTGGAGATCTCTTGATCAGATGATCGATACTCCGTATCATATCGAAGGCTTCCATCTCTGGAATACTCCTATGGAGAAATGGTACAACAATTTGGTTGCTGATGGCAGTTCTAGTTCTGATGCTTCTGAGGAATCCAGAAGTGAGTACTTCAGACCTTATGAGATTGTGCTGACGAATAATCCATTTGCTAATGGCTATACCTGGGCTATGGCTCAATATCTGCAGCCCCTTCCAATCAAGGAATTCTTGTTGACAGCCAGTGATCATGCTTCTATAGATAAATCACCGTTGTACCAGAATCCTTATTGGCCGACTGTTCCTGATGAGCCTGCTGAAAAGTAATTGAATGGTTGTGATCTGTTTTGAGTCCACTTTAAAATAATCCTTAAAGTGGACTCAATCTATTGAAAGTCGAGAAACTAATAGCTTATAGTAATCGATGAAAGTTTAATTTTTATAAATAAAATCAATGTATTCATGAAAAATGCTAATTTTAAAATCCTGTCTAAAGGATTATTTTTGTTTTTGCTAGGTTCAGCAGGTATTGCAATATCCGATAGGGTTCAGGCTGCTGAAATCATCCATTTGGAACAGCAATCTGGAACAGTCCAGGGGACGGTCGTAGATCAGAATGGAGAACCGGTTATCGGAGCAACCGTCAAAATTATGGGTTCTTCTCGTGGTACTGTAACGGATCTTGATGGGAAATTTTCTGTTGATGTCCCGGCAGGGACTACCCTTTCAATTTCCTATATTGGCTACAAGACTCAGTTGGTAAAGGCTGGCAAAGGTCCTGTAACAATACATCTAGTAGAGGAAAACAAAACCTTGAATGAGGTAGTGGTGGTCGGTTTTGGTACTCAGAAAAAAAGTGATCTGACGGGAGCTGTTGGGATTGCGACTGCAAAGGACATTGAAGCTCGTCCTGTCTCAAGTGCTACGGATGCTCTTCAGGGAGTCGTACCTGGCTTGAATATTGATACCGGTAACTATGGTGGAGATCTGAATGCTTCGAAAAGTATAGATATTCGTGGTACGGGTTCCATTAATGAGGGCTCAAGTAGTTCTCCTCTTATCTTGATAGATGGTATGGAAGGTGATCTGAATACAATTAATCCTCAAGACATTGAAAGTATTTCTGTATTGAAGGATGCTGCTGCTTCTTCTATTTATGGGTCTCGTGCACCTTTTGGCGTTATTCTTGTAACAACTAAAGGGGGACATAAGGGGCGTGCTGTAATTAATTATAATACGAATTTAAGATGGAATACTCCTGTGTTTTTACCCAAGATGATGAATTCGTATCAGTTCGCTACATTCTTTGATCAGGCAAATTTTAATGGCAGTGGCCAACATCTTTATAGTGATGATGAACGCCAGAAAATTTATGATTACATGACTGGAGCCAGTGACGTCTATGTAGAGCAAGGCTCTGGCGGTAAATGGAACTATGACCATACTTATGCAAATGTAGATTGGCTGAAACAGTATTATAAAAACTGGTCTTTCTCTCAAGAGCACAATGCAAGTATAAGTGGGGGAAATGACCAGGTTACGTATTATGTATCAGGTAATTATTTGGGCCAGGGAGGATTTTTGCGATATGGCACAGACCAGGCTGAACGATTCAATCTTGCAGGTAAGATTAATGCTAGAATTTCTAAATATGTGAAAATCGGATACAGTTCTCGGTGGACACGTAATAATTATGCTCGCCCTACGGTGATGGATGATGGATTCTATAATAATATTATGCGTAGATGCAGACCTAATCGTGCAATAAAGGATCCTAATGGATATTATATGGCTGATATTAATTATATAGAAGCATTGCAGGATGGCGGACGATATAAACTTAATAATGATGAGCTTTCTCAACAAATCCTGGTGACCGTAACTCCTTTGAAAGACTGGAATATTTATGGTGAATTCAATATGAAAACCGATGATAACTGGACCCATCAGGCTACAAATATAACCTATGCTCATTATGCTGATAATCCTGAACAAACTTATATTCCAAGTGCTACGAGTCCTACTCATGATTCTGTATACGAATATTCTTATAAAAGTACTTACCTGAATCCTACTCTTTATTCAGATTATTCATTGAATTTGAATGAAGTGCACCATTTTAAATTTATGCTTGGCTTTCAGGCTGAGAAGATGGACTATAAAGATATCTCCGCATCACGTAATGACATGATCACGGAGGAATTGCCAGTACTGGATCTGACAACTAGTACGGACACCTATAGTATTGGAGGGGTCTATCAGAAATGGCGTAATGCTGGCTTCTTCGGTCGTATAAATTATGACTATGATGGAAAGTATCTTTTTGAAGCAAATCTGCGGTATGATGGTTCTTCACGTTTTAGAGCCGATCATCGTTGGGTATGGACTCCTTCTTTTTCTGCTGGCTGGAATGTCGCACGTGAGAACTTCTGGAAACCATTGGTGAATTATGTTAACACTTTGAAACTCCGGTTCTCGTGGGGTGAATTAGCTAATCAGAATACTTCTAGTTGGTATCCTACTTATCAGACAATGAATGTTTATTCTGTGAATGGAACTTGGTTGCAGGATGGCTCAAAACCGACTACGGCATGGATGCCTGCACTTATATCTTCTTCCTTGACATGGGAAAAAGTTTATGATACAAATATTGGTCTTGATTGGGGAGCTTTTAATAATCGTTTTACGGGTAGCCTGGATTATTATTGGCGTAAAACAAAGAATATGGTTGGACCGGGTGTTGAACTTCCGGCAACACTGGGAACAGATGTTCCCAAAACGAATAATTGTGACTTGACTACTTATGGATGGGAACTTCTGGCACAGTGGCGTGATCAGATCGGAGAGGTCCATTATGGAATAAAGTTGAATATCTCTGATGACCAAACGCGAATTGATAAATATCCGAATCCGACTCGTTCCCTTAGTACTTATATACAAGGAGAATTGATTGGCAATATCTATGGTTATCAGACGATAGGCATTGCTAAGACACAAGAGGAGATGGATAACCATCTGAAGAATGCGGATCAGACAGCGCTTGGTTCAAATTGGTCGGCTGGTGATATCATGTATGCTGATTTGAATGGTGATGGAAAGGTAAACAGTGGCGCGGATACAGAAGATAATATGGGTGATTTAAAGAAGATTGGGAATGATCATCCTCGTTTTCGTACAGGGGTTACTCTTGATGCCAGCTGGAAGGGATTTGATTTCTCAATGTTCTGGCAGGGAGTCCTGAAAAGAGACTGGTATCCTGGTGAAAACAATATGTTGTTTTGGGGGGTCACCGGATCAGGACAATGGTGGTCAACTGCATTGAAACACCAGTTGGATTATTTTCGCGCAGCTGATACATCTGAGGATAGGCTTGGCCCGAATGTGAATGCTTATTATCCTCGGCCCTTGTTTAGTAATAAAAATCATTTGTCGCAGACAAAATATTTGCAGAATGCAGCTTATATGCGTCTGAAAAATCTTCAAATTGGTTATACCCTTCCTCATACTTTGGTTAATGCAATTGGCTTGCAGAATGTACGTGTTTACCTTTCTGGAGAAAATCTGATCACGATCACCAGTTTGGCTAAAGTCATTGATCCGGAGACTGCTGGTTATGGTTTTCAAGGAGGAATGACTTATCCGCTTTCCAGAACCTATTCTTTTGGCTTAAGTATTAACTTCTAAAATCTTAAAGCAATGAAAAAGACAATTAATAACAAATATTTTATTTGCAGCTTGATATTTAGTGTCGTTTCTTTATGCCTTGTAAGCTGTAATGATTTCCTGAACGTGTCTCCACCATCTCAGGTCTCTCCGGAGAAGTATCTCACCACTGCTGACCAGCTGAAAGCTTATTTGGATGCCTATTATGCTAATTATAGTAACTGGAACAGTTATGATGCTTCTACCGGAGGAATGATACCGAGTCATTTTGGTAGTTCTAATGGTACACCATATTATGATGATAATGCAACGGATAATTCTGAGGGTACTGATGCTCGCTATATAAAGGATGCCTGGACGGTAGGCCAGACTGGTGGCTATTGGAATTTTAATAATATTCGTGCATTGAATTATTTTATTAATATTACAAAGGCACGTAAGTCCGCTGGGCTGATAAAAGGTTCTGAAGCTGATATTAATCAATATTTAGGAGAGGGCTATTTCCTTCGTGCCTTGGAATATTTTTTCCGCCTGAAGATGTTGGGGGATTTCCCTATTATAACGGCTACTCTGCCTGACGAAAAAACAGCTCTTGCTGTTGCTTCTGAGCGCTGCCCGCGTAATGAGGTCGCTCGCTTTATCATTAATAATCTCGACTCGGCTATAACTGATCTTGGTAATGATAAACCGAAAACTCGTATTTCTAGAAATGCGGCATTGGTCTTGAAATCGCGCGTGGCACTTTATGAGGGGACTTGGGAAAAATATCACGCAGGAACTCCATTGGTGCCGGATAAGGCTGCTGGATGGCCAGGTGCAAATATGAGTTATAATGCTGATTTCAAATATGATAATGCCGGTGAAGTGAAATATTTCCTCCAGCAGGCCATGGATGCAGCCTCTCAGGTGGCTGACAATATCCCTTTGGTTGAAAATAATAAAGTTGATCGGCAGAAAGTTTCTGATGCTACTAATCCCTATTATAATATGTTTGCCTCGCATGATCCGACAAAGTATTCTGAAGTGATTATGTGCCGGTTGTACTCTTCTGCTGCTGGCGTAACTCATCATTTTAATCATTATATGTATAGTGGGGGAAACCAGGGAATGACTAAACAGTTTGAGAAATGTTTCTTAATGCAGAATGGCTTGCCTTATTATGCTCCTGGGAGTGGCTATAAAGGCGATGATTATATTGCAGATACAAAAATTAATCGTGATTGGCGCTGGATATTATTCATGAAAGCTCCTGGTGACGTGAAGGCTTTGGAGAATATTCAAGATCCGGAATATTTCCCGGAAGCTCCTCTTGTTTATCAATATGATATGCGCGCAAGTACTTCTACAGGGTATATCCCTGGAAAAGGTCATTCGCTTGATTATGATGATCAGGTGCTGGGACAGGATCAAACGGCCTTTGTCGTCTATCGCGCTGCAGAGGCTTACTTGAATTATATTGAGGCTGAATATGAACTGAATGGCCGGATTGATGCCAAGGCTGATGCTTATTGGAGAGCTCTGAGAACCAGAGCTGGCGTGGATCCTGATTATAATAAAACAATTGCGGCTACAGATATGCAGAAAGAGGCTGAGAATGATTGGGGAGCGTACTCTCATGGCAAATTAGTTGACCCTACCTTGTATAATATTCGCAGGGAGCGGCGTTGTGAGTTTATTGGGGAAGGTTTTAGAAAAGATGATCTGTACCGTTGGTGTTCCTTAGATCAATTAAAAGGCTTTCAGTTGGAGGGCGCTAAAATATTTGGACCAATGAAAAGCCTCTTTGGCAATAATTTGTTGTATGATCAGACGGATCAAAGTAAAGATAATGTCTCTTCTCCTTCATTAAGTGAGTATCTGCGTCCAAATCAGATTACAACAATCAATAATCTGTATTATAATGGATTCTTCTTCTATCAGGCTCATTATCTGAATCCCATTGCCGTACAGAATTTCTTGAATACCTCTGATGATGGCAAGACGATTAAGGATTCTCCGATCTATCAGAATCCGGGCTGGCCGACAGTTGCGGGTGATCCCTGTGAGTAGGGGATTAAAAAGAGTCTTTGTTCTTAGTGGTATAATCTGATGGTTATACCACTATCCCCTCGTCTAAGATGATTTACATTCATGTTATTTAACTTATTTATAGAGTAATATTTATCTTTTTATTTAATCACTTAAAAGTTTTATGAAGAAAATTATCGGATATTTAGTAGTTGTTCTGGCGATGATGTTACCGTTTCAAACGGTTTCTGCAAAAAAAAGAATTCAACAGACCGATAGGGAATACTGGTGCGCACAGGCATGGAAAATGGCCCGGCCGGTTTTGGAGAATATGGCTCATGGTACACTCCAGAAAAATATGCAGATGGAGTTCAGTCCGAGTTTTGATAGCCGTAATAAAAAGGTGGCTTACATGGAATGTTTCGGACGTCTCATGGCTGGCATTGCTCCATGGCTTTCTCTCCCTGATGATCTTACGGCGGAAGGAAAACAGCGCAGACAATTACGGGAATGGGCCTTGCAGAGCTATAAGAATGCTGTGGACCCCAAGAGTCCGGATTATCTCTGCTGGGGTATCGGAGGCCAGAACTTGGTAGATGCAGCTTATATCGCAGAGAGTTTTCTTCGTGCTTATCATACTTTATGGATGCCTTTGGATTCGGTTACAAAACAACGTTACTTTATGGAATTCCGCAAACTTCGGAAGATTGATCCTCCCTATACCAACTGGCTCTTGTTCTCTTCTACTATCGAGAGCTTCATGGCTAAGGCTGGAGGGGATTATGACCAGTTCCGGGTAAATATAGCTTGCCGTAAAGTCGAGGAGTGGTATGCCGGCGATGGCTGGTATGCGGATGGTCCTTACTTTACGTTTAATTATTATAGCAGTTATGTCTTTCACCCGATGTACTTGGAGACGCTGCAGGCGATGATGGATGCGAAGGCAAATACGCGTCTGGACTACCAGAAATATTATGACCGGGAACTAAAACGGGCTCAGAAGTATGCGATCATCCTGGAACGTTTTATCTCTCCCGAGGGAACTTTCCCGGTTTTCGGACGGAGCATCCCTTATCGTGATGCTGCCATGCAGCCCTTGGCTCTTCTGGCGTGGTATAGGAAACTCCCGGAGGAACTGACCAATGGACAGGTTCGTGCAGCACTCACCAAGGTCATGCACAGGATGTGGGACCATTATGACAATTATAATGAGAAGGGATTTTTGAATATCGGCTTTTGTGGTCACCAACCGGATGTGGCTGACTGGTATACGAATAATGGCAGTGAATATATGGCTTCTCTGATTTTTATGCCTCTGGGTCTTCCTGCTGATGATCCTTTCTGGACAGATGCTCCACAGCCCTGGACTCAGGTGAAGGCGTGGGGTGGTCATCCTTTTCCTAAGGATCATTTATGGAAAGATCAGATTGAGACTCCGGACAAATGGTAATGAAAAATGAAAATAAATGCCTTGAATGAAAATTTGTGATTTTTTATTCTGATTTCTGTTCAAGAATGAGTAACTTTGGGGAACATTTTGTATGTTTCCCTTGAATTTGATATGAACAAATGATAAATAGAATAATATATGCTGTCCTGATGTGGTGTCTCCTGCCTCTTTACTCTGTTGAGGCTGAATCATTGCAGCATGTGGAGAGCATTATTAATAGGGTAAATAATTACTGGCAGATGAATCACAGGCCTCAGACTCATGCTTTTTGGGATGTCGCGGTCTATCATACCGGGAATATGGCGGCTTATCAACTGTTGAAAAATCCTCGGTGGCTGCAATATTCTGAAAACTGGGCTGAATATAATCACTGGGAGGGTGCAAGCGAAAAAGATGCTTCCAGGTGGGTTTATAAGAAATATGGAGAAGACCAGCAGCATGTCCTTTTCGGTGACTGGCAGGTGTGCTTCCAGACTTATCTGGACTTGTACCAGATCGCTCCTGATCCCATAAAAATCGCACGTGCAAAGGAAGTTATGGGCTATGAGGCTGATTCCGGGGCGGATGACTACTGGTGGTGGGCTGATGCTTTATATATGGTGATGCCGGTGATGACAAAAATGTACAGGCTGACCGGAGAAGAGAAGTATCTGGATAAACTCTATGAGAATGTCCGTTATAGTGACAGCATCATGCTCGACAAAAAGACTGGACTTTATTATCGTGACGCGCGTTATGTCTATCCTGCTCACCGGACTCTTTCGGGGGAGAAGGATTTCTGGGCCCGCGGTGACGGATGGGTCTTGGCCGGACTGGCACGGGTACTGCAGGATATGCCGGAAAATTGCAGGTATTATTCTTTCTTCGTGAAGAAGTTTGTCCGTCTGGCTTACGCTGTGGCTCGCTTGCAGCAGAAAGAGGGGTATTGGACGCGGTCTTTGATGGATCCGGCACAGGCTCCGGGACCGGAGACCAGTGGTACGGCTCTTTTTACATACGGGATCCTCTGGGGGATCAATCATGGCATTCTGGAGAAATCGGCTTTTAAACCGGTAATCAAACGATCCTGGAGATACCTTTCGGAAAAGGCTCTGCAAAAGGACGGGAGTGTCGGTTATGTGCAACCCATTGGTGACCGGGCTATTCCTGGACAGTCCATTGACCAGCACTCACAGTCGGATTTCGGCGTGGGTGCGTTTCTCCTCGCTTCTTGTGAGTATGCACGATATATTGCTAATAATAAATACTATGACAAAAAGAAATCTGTGTTTACTGGTGGCGGCATCTTTGTTGGTGGCGGCGCCGGCCTTGGCCGTTAATGTGAAGAAGGGACAGCCTAAGGAAAAGACTGATCCCGTGATCTTTCCGGAATGGCATGACCTTCAGGTGAATGAAATCAATCGCTATCCTATGCATACGGCATTCCGGATAGAGAATGGGGATACGTTAAGCCTGAATGGAACGTGGAAATTCAATTGGGTGGCTAACTTGGACCAGCGCCCGGTGGATTTTTACAAGATTGGTTATGATGATTCTTCGTGGAAAACGATGCCTGTTCCCGGAATATGGGAACTGAACGGCTATGGTGATCCGGAGTATGTGAACATTGGTTTTGCCTGGCGGGGGCATTTTAAGAATAATCCGCCGGAGATTCCTATCAAGGATAATCATGTGGGAAGCTATCGCCGGATCATTTCTATCCCTGACAGTTGGAACGGCAAACAGGTGATCGCTCATTTCGGATCTGTCACTTCGAATATCCATCTGTGGGTCAACGGGCACTTCGTAGGCTATACGGAGGATTCCAAGGCCCAGGCTGAGTTTGATGTGACCCCTTATCTGAAAAAGGGGGATAATCTTTTCGCTTTCCAGGTGTCTCGCTGGTGTGACGGGAGTTATGACGAAGACCAGGATTTCTGGCGCCTGAGCGGTGTGGCCCGTGACAGTTATCTGTTTACTCGCAACAGGGATCATCAGATGACGGACATACGGGTACTTCAGAATCTGACCAATCATTATACGGATGGGGTCCTGAATATCCAGGCTTTGCTGAAAGGCTGCAATACGGCAGACTTCAAACTCTTTGATGCTACCGGCAAACAGGTTGCCAATCAAGTTGTTACCGGCGTCAAAAATGGACTGGCCAGAACTACTTTGAATCTTAGTCAGCCTCATCTGTGGTCGGCAGAGACTCCTTATCTGTATACGCTCGTGGCTGATGCTCTTCCGTCAGTGAAGAATAACCATGCTTATGAGACCCTTTCCCTTAAGGTGGGCTTCCGTTCGGTTGAGATTAGAAACCGCCAGGTATTAGTAAATGGTAAGCCGATCCTGATTAAGGGCGCTGACCGTCATGAGATGGATCCTGATGGTGGTTATGTCGTAACTCATGCTCGGATGCTTCAGGATATCAAGATCATGAAGCGGCTGAATATCAATGCGGTTCGTACGAGTCACTATCTGGACGATCCTTACTGGTATGATCTGTGTGATCGATATGGTATTTATGTGGTTGCTGAGGCTAATCAGGAAAGTCATGGATTCGGATATGGTGATGATGCCATGTCTGGAAAACCGATGTTTGCCAAACAGATCCTGCAGCGTAATCAGCATAATGTCTGCATGAACTTCAATCACCCGAGCGTGATCATCTGGAGCCTTGGCAATGAGACAAAGTATGGACCTAATTTCGTCGCTGCCTATGATTGGATCCGGCAGCAGGATCCGTATCGGCCTATACAGTATGAGCAGGCTGGCCTGAAGGGGGCTACTGATATCTTCTGCCCGATGTATTATCCGGTGGATCTCTGTGAAAAATATGCTTTGGATCCAAATTCGCCTAAACCGCTGATTCAGTGTGAATATAATCATTCCATGGGCAACTCTGGTGGTAACTTCGCTGAATACTGGAAATTGATCCGTAAATACCCGATCTTCCAAGGTGGATTCATCTGGGATTTCGTGGACCAGGGATTGCACCGTCATCCGCATTTTGACGCCAGCAGGACACTCTCTGATTATGAAAACCTGACGAAGGACTTTTCGGTAAAGACGGAATATACTTACGGTGGTGATTATAACAGTTATGATCCTTCGGATAATAATTTTAATTGTAATGGTATTATCGGCCCGGATCGTCAGTTGAATCCTCATGCGTACGAGGTGGCTTACCAGTATCAGAATATCTGGGCTGCGCCGGTTGATCTCTCTCAAGGTAAGATTTCGGTCAGGAACGAGAACTTCTTCCGTGACCTGAGTAATGATAGACTGGTCTGGAGTCTGGTCAATGACGGAAAGACTATTAAAAGTGGTGAGGTCGATAATCTTGATGTCGCTCCGGGACAGACAAAGGAGTTTACTTTGCCATACGGACCGGTGGAAGGTAATGAAGTGTTCTTGAATATCGATTTCCAACTGAAAACTGCTGAGCCTCTGATGGCTGCCGGCCAGACTATAGCGTATGCTCAACTTCCTGTGAAGGCGGCTACGACATTCCTGACGGTGACTCCTGATAAGAAGGGGAAAATCGGCGTAGATAAGAAAGACAAGACGGATCTTACCTTATCGGATAATAACGTGGTGATCAGCTTTGACAAGACAACGGGTTTCCTCAAGAAATATAGTGTTGACGGGGTGGACTATCTGGGTGAAGGTGGAAGCCTGAAACCTAATTTCTGGCGTGCTGTGACGGATAATGACCTCGGAGCTGGATTGCAGAAACTTTTTGCCCCTTGGCACCATCCGGAAATGAATCTTTCTTCCCTGACGGTTCAGAAGATGAAAGATGCAAGTTTCGGAAAGGGTATGGAAGTGACTGCACAGTATGAAATGCCTACGGTGAAAGCTCACCTGACCCTTACTTATAAGATCTCTCCTGCGGGTACCATGCTGGTGAATGAGAAGATGACGGCGGATCCTTCTGCTAAGGAACCGGACATGTTCAGGTTTGGAATGGTCATGGATATGCCTTACAATATGGACCAGTCTGAATATTATGGCCGCGGACCAATTGAAAACTATAGTGATCGTAAGGATTGCATGAGGGTGGGCATCTATCGCCAGACGGCTGACGAACAGTTCTATCCTTATATCCGGCCTCAGGAAACAGGTACAAAATCGGATATTCGCTATTGGAAGCAGCTGAACGGGGCTCAAAAGGGCCTGAAGATCTTCGGCGTTGACGGACGGCTCTTTGATGCCAGTGCTCTGCATTATAATATTGATGATCTGGATGAGGGTATGGAGAAACACCAGCGCCATAGCTACCAGGTTCCTCTGTCTAAGTTTACTGAACTTTGTATCGATGGTGTTCAGCAGGGTGTAGGAGGAACGAACAGCTGGGGAGCGTGGCCTCTGAAACCGTATCTGGTACCTTATCAGAACCGTGATTTCTCTTTTATCTTGACACCGGAGAACTGATCATACTGGCTTTTGGGACATTTTGTCCACCAGTTACCTTTTAAAATCCACCTGATTACGGGTGGATTTTTTTATCTTTGTACGTGAATGGAGTGAAACGGAATTAGGAGGGACCTGTCGATGGACTCTTTCCCTCTTGCTGGCGTGAAGGATTAATTTAAAACTAAATACTAAATGAGCAATCATCATCTTTTAAGGACTGTGGCATTCTGTCTTGCCTGCATGTCTGTGTCGGGCCTTGCTGCCCAGCATGTCTTTACGGTCCGGACCTCAAAACCTGTTGCAAAGATTCAACCGACGATGTATGGTGTCTTTTTCGAAGACATCAACTTTGGTGCTGACGGTGGACTGTATGCTGACTTGGTGGAGAACCGTTCTTTTGAATTCCCCCAGCATCTGATGGGATGGAATACTTTTGGCAAGGTGTCTGTCAATGACCTGAAACCGGCTTTTGACCGTAATCCGCATTATGTGACCTTGCTGGATGCTGGCCATGACCAGAAATCTACGGGCATAGAGAACCATGGCTATTTCGGCATGGGACTGAAGAGGGGCATGGACTATGATTTCAGTGTCTATGCCCGCCTGAATGATCTTCAAGGAAAAGTGGCAAAATTCCGGGTGGAACTGGTGGGTTCAGATGATAAGATCATCGCCTGCCAGCATCTTACGGTGACGGATAATCAATGGAAAAAATATTCGGCTCGATTGAAGTCTGATAGGACGGATGCAGATGCTTTCCTGCGTATCTTTCTGGAGAGCAAAGAGGGGATAGACCTTGACCAGGTGTCTCTGTTTCCGGCTGACAACTGGCATGGGTTGAGGGCTGATCTCGTTCAGGACTTGAAGGATCTTCATCCGGGGGTGTTCCGCTTTCCCGGCGGTTGCATCGTGGAGGGAACGGATCTGGCTACACGCTATCAGTGGAAAAACAGTGTGGGACCGGTGGAGAATCGTCCGTTGAATGAGAATCGCTGGAATTATACGTTCCCTTATCGTTTGTATCCGAATTATTATCAGAGCTATGGACTGGGCTTTTATGAATATTTCCTTTTAAGTGAATATATCGGTGCTTCTCCATTGCCGGTATTGAATTGTGGCATGGCTTGTCAGTTTCAAAATAAGGATACGGATGATCAGGCACATGTCAGCCTCCAGAACCTTCAGCCTTATATTGATGATGCCCTTGACCTGATCCAGTTTGCCAATGGAGGAGTTAATACCAGGTGGGGGAAATTGCGTGCTGATATGGGACATCCTCAGCCTTTCCACCTGAAGGAGATCGCGATCGGAAATGAGCAGTGGGGATCTCTTTATCCGGTAAGGCTGGCTGCATTCGTGAAACAGATCCGTGCTGAATATCCGGATATAAAGATTTGTGGCTCGGCAGGCCCATACGCTTCTGGAAAAGAATTTGACTATGGATGGGATCAGATGCGCAGGCTGGGAGTGGACCTCGTGGATGAGCATTACTATATGAGCCCGAAATGGTTCCTGGCAAATGCCAACAGGTATGATCAATATCCTCGTAAAGGACCGAAGGTCTTTGCCGGCGAGTATGCTGCGCATGGTAAGGGGGAGCGTAACAACTGGGAGGCTGCGCTTTCTGAAGCGGCTTTCATGACGGGGCTGGAGCGTAATGCGGATGTGGTCTATCAGAGTACGTATGCGCCTCTGTTCGCTCACGTAAAGGGCTGGCAGTGGAAACCGGACCTGATCTGGTTTGATAATCTGAAGAGTCTGAGGACAGTCAACTGGTATGTGCAGATGATGTATGGAACGAATAAGGGTACGGATGTGCTGCGCCTTACGGAAAAGGATCGTCCTGTGGAAGGTGCTGATGGACTTTATGCTACTGCTTGCTATGACCGGCCGAGTAAAAACTATATCGTAAAAGTAGTTAATACAGGTAAGACGGAACAACCAATTACTATTGTCTTTCAGGGTTTAAAACGTTTGAATACTGGAAAAATGACTATTTTACATAGTGATAATCTACAGGCAGAGAATACGTTGAACCATCCGGATGTTGTTGTCCCGGTAACTTCTGTGGTTGAGGCCACCGGTAATAATGTACTGACCGTAAAAATACCGGCTGAATCCTTTGTTGTCTATCGTTTTTGAATTTTCTGATGGGTATCTCCGATTCAGGTGATTTTGTTTGATAAGAGGTGTCCTCCGGCTTGGAGGGCATCTTTTTTATTATCCTTGCTTTTTGTCTTTCAATCGTTTCAGAATGACCATGGCCAGTTCGAGTTGGTTATAGGTGATGCCGAATTTGCAGTTCTCTCTGATGGCAGAGAGTCCGCCACCATTCGATTTCTCCTGGGCTTGCCGGACATCTGCCAGTGTCTCGTCACTGAGCCACCCCTCAGGGGCTAAGAGCTTTTTCTCTATCAGTGCTGCAATATGGGCCTGGATGGTCGCAAGGGTCAGATGGCGGACTACGGCTACCTCTTGTGGCTTCTTTCCTGCCTGGAGCATTTTGAGCGTTACCGTCCGTGTATCTTCCCTCTTGGGTTTGCTTTTTGTCTCTTTCCTTTTCCTGGCCGGGCTGCTGCCTTCGAGCGTGGATAGGATACCTTCCTGTTTGAACTTCTGATAATTGGCTGTCGAGAATCCTTTTGCGGCGATGTGGGCCAAGAGATAAATTTCGATGTGGTAGGTCTGGGACAAGGCGGAGAGGTCGTTCTCCATCCGTTTCTTTGCCGTCTTGTTGTCGGTGTTGATTTCCTTGGAGATCAGGAGTGTTGTCCCGAAGGCCTTCCGGAGCTCTTCCAGAAAATACCCTGCGCTGCGTTTTACCCGTTCCTGAAATTCCTCTTCGTGAAGGGCTGGGACCTCCATTGCTGCAATGACTGTTATCCATTTCCGGGCTGTGGGCACAATCTTTTGGGAAAGTTGTAAATGGAGGAGTTGGTAGGCATTGAGGAGTCGTGAGTATCTTCTGAAGGATTCTGCCATCAGGCGCAACATACTGTTGGTCTCCTGGGTGAGTTCGTTAAAATTGAAGAGTTCCATGAGTTGGTCTCTGAAGTACTCTTCTTTCAGCGTCGGCAGTTGCTGGATGCTCGCCGCCGTCTCATCTGCCTGCTTTTGAATAAAGGAGTCCACGCGTTGATCCCTTATCACGCTTGAAGTTGAAATGGAAGAAGCCAGCACCAGTCCTTCCAGGGACTTGCAACGGCTCAGGGCGACATATACCTGGCCGGAGGCAAAGGAGAACCGTGCGTCAATGATGGCATGCTCGAAGGTCAGCCCCTGACTCTTGTGGATGGTGATGGCCCAGGCCAGGCGGAGGGGGAACTGTTCGAAAGTGCCTTGTACTTCGGGCTCGATGACTTTCGTTTCGGGATTGATGATATATTTATCGTTTTCCCAGGTTTCGGGTTTGACATCGATCGGCTCATCATCTCCCTGGCATTGTACCTGGACCAGGTCTTTACTCAGACGGATGACCCTTCCGATGCGGCCGTTATAGAAGCGCTTTTCCTCTGACGGATCATTCTTTACGAACATCACCTGGGCGCCGGTCTTTAAAGTCAGTTCTACTCCTGTGGGATAACTGTATTCGGGAAAGGTACCTTTGATTCGGGCCTGGTAGGTATAAGGTGGGGCCGTGAGCTTTTCCAGTTCGCTGCCATTATAATTGTCTGCGGAACGGTTATGGGTGGTCAGGCGGATATAGCCTTCTTCCGCTTTGGGATGAAATGCAGGGTCATATCGGCTGTTCAGGAGTGCAAGGTCTTCTTTCGCTGGTTGCCCGTCGCGGATATGATTCAGGATACGGATAAACTTCTCGTCCTGTTGGCGATAGACATGATGGAGCTCTATGGTGACGAACCCTGTACTTTGCAATGCTTTGGAACCGAAGAAATAGGGAGTGTTATAATACGATTTCAAGATTTCGGTCTCTTCAGGGGTTACTACGGGGGTGAGCTGCTGCAAATCTCCGATCATCAGCAGTTGCACACCTCCGAATGGTTTGTCGTGCTCCCGGAATTTTCGCATGACATGGTCAATGGCATCTAAAAGATCACAGCGGACCATGCTGATCTCATCAATGACCAGCAGATCCAGTGTCCGCATGATATTGCGCTTTTCCTTGCTGTATTCAAAATGATTCTTGAATGTTGCCTGTGGAATGAAGGGTGAGGGGGGAAGCTGGAAGAATGAATGGATGGTCATCCCTTCTGCGTTGATAGCGGCTACACCGGTAGGGGCAACAACGATCATCCGTTTCGTCGATCTCTTGCGTAGGGTTTTCAGAAAGGTCGTCTTCCCTGTTCCTGCCTTGCCGGTGAGAAAGACACTTTTCCCGGTATGCTCTATAAATTCCCATGCCGTTCTCAAGTCTCCGTTTTCTTCCATAATGGTTTTCCTGTTAGTTACAAAGGTACGTAAAATAATCGG
>DHOX01000074.1:0-464 GCA_002409785.1 Prevotella sp. UBA5379
ACGGGAACGGTTGTGGATACGGACAAGAATCCTCTGGAAGGGGTGATCATTCAGGCTAAGGATGCCTCAACTAAAAAGATGGCTGCCTTCACACAAAGTAACGGTAAAGGTAACTTCCTGCTCCAGATCCCCGCCGGATGTTATCTGGAATGTGCTTACCTCGGATTTAAGAAAAAAGTCATTTATACTATTGCTTCCGGTCCCCTCCATATCGTCATGGAACCGGACAACTTCACCCTGAAAGAAGTCAAGGTCAAGGCGGATAGGGTCAAGGTCAACGGTGATACGCTGAACTATACCGTAGGAGCTTTTGCCAACAAGAATGACAAGAGCATTGGGGACGTGCTGGCCCGTATCCCTGGGTTTAATGTCAACAAGAAGAACGGACAGATCTCCTATGAAGGCAAGTCGATCAGCCATTTCTATATCGAAGGGATGGATATGCTCGGCAATAAATATGGCAC
>DHOX01000074.1:831-4319 GCA_002409785.1 Prevotella sp. UBA5379
ATGCGCCTGAAAGATGATTTTCAGACCATGCTGACCTATAAAACCAATAACGTGGGAAAGAATATAAGCCGGGAGACAGAAGATCTTTTCAAACTTGATGAACTTAACGATGATCCGACTGCATATATCCGGCTCGCACCACCCACGACACCTTACCTGGATAAATTACGTACACTTTTCAATACCAGCCATGCCGTTTCCATCAATACCTTGAAGCGGCTCAGTTCGTCTTCACAAACGGGCTTGCAGATCATCTATACCCATGAGGATGAAAAGGCCGAAGGGATGAGCCGGACGGAATACCTGAGGCAGGATGGCAACCGAACCGTAGTGAGCAACAAGGATTTTCACGATAAAGACAACAAGTTATATACTCAGTGGAAATACGAGAAGAATGGTGAGAGACAATACCTCAAAAATACCCTTATCGGCAATTTCTCCTGGGACGATCAGCGACTGGCGGAGACCTGGACCTGGCAGCATCTGCAACAGACCCGGCTTCCGGTATATCATCTGAAAGATAATCTCTACATCATCCGGAGATATGGCAAAAAACTCCTTTCCTTCTATTCCAACAATAGTATGGTATCGGCTCCCCAGTATCTTCTGGTCGACTCCCTCCGTCAGAATGTACACCAACAAAGCTATACAACCGATGATTATATTCGGGGGAGCTTGAAAATTGGTGAGGCTGTACTCTCTTTCCGCACAGGTATCAACGCACAGCTGCACCGTATCCGGTCCCGGCTCTATGGACTGCCCGACAGCATAGGAACAATGCACGGCGAGAACTGTTTCGGCTATTTCAAACTCTATGCCGAACCTGACTTTGAATACAGTTCAAGTGATTTCAATGTTTCTTTGGAGATGCCACTCTGTTACCTCTACGAGAAATACAGTGAGGATAAGGGAGTACGTGAATTCGTGCCGGAGCCTCTGCTCCGCATCCGATGGCAGGTTACCCCCTGTCTGAGATTTTCATTACAAGGCGGACAGACCACTGAACCTCTGGACGCCGGCAGGTTTCACCCTTCTCTCATCTTGCAGGACTATGAATACATTAACCGGGGATATAGTGGTTACCAGCATCAACGGAGCAATAACCTCTCGGCTAATATTCTCTATCAGGATGCCATCCACGGTACCCATGCTTTGATTATGATAAGCCGCTCCTTGATCACAGATCCATACAGTTCTACCCGCGACTTCATCGGCAACTATATTATCCTGTCTGCAACTGATCAGCAATCGAAATCGAGGAATTGGAGTGCGATCACCTTTTTCAGTAAAGGTTTTGACTTTCTCCACGGTATAGTTAATCTGCGGGGCAACTATAACTGTAGCAACACCTCACTCATAGAAGATGGTGTATCTCATGCTTACCAGAGTAATTTTCTTTCTTTGCAAAGTAGCCTTGACCTGTCATTCTATCAGGATATGCACCTGACTTACAGCGTTACCTTCAGCCGCAACCGGATGGAGTCTGAAAGTCTTTCATCCAATACAACGATCAACAACTGGCATCACGACTGGACATTGACTGTCCCTTTCAAGATGATTGCCTTTGATCTTCAAGCTGAATATGATCACAATCAACTCCTGACCAGACAATACAAGGATTTTTTCCTCGTTGATGCCGGCATAAAATACGATATAAAGCATATCGGATGGGAATTGGATTTCAGGAATATCTTTAATAAAAAGACCTATTCGTATGTGTTGAATGAGGATCTGATCCATTCTTGTTCGATGAATAGGATTCGGGGCAGAGAGATTATGATCTCTGCAAGTTTCCATCTTTAACCACATATAATAATCAGAACTGAAAAGAGATGGCATCGTGGTATTAAATGGATCATGATGCCTTTGGAAATTTAATAATTTGTTTATTTGCTTGAATATCATTGCATTACGGTTCTTGTTGATAATAGATTTGAGAATTTTAAAGAATAGATTTGAGAATTATTGCTTGCAGATTTGAGAATATTTATATAGCTTTACCCATTATTTATAGTCCTGAATCTATTCAGGATGTCAGGTGGTATGAGTAGAATATAATAACCTGAATGTGGAAAAAAATATTTGAATCGAATGAAACTTTCGGAAGGTTCCTGGTGGCAGGAATCCGGGATTTATCTGATTCGGATAATATTTTTCATTTATATTCTGTTTTTTCCTTATTTGTGTGTCACAAAACTAGTTCTTTTGCGTAATCCATATAGAAACGAAATGAAAGTATGACTGCTGACGAGTTTCAACATGAGGTAAAGCGCTTGCGCCCACAACTTATTTCCATAGCCAGGCATTATATCGGCAATGGTGACGAAGTTGAGGACATCGTTCAGGATGCATTTCTGAAGATGTGGCTCATGCTCGATCAACTTAAGTTGCCTGTCGCTCCTCTGGCCAAAGTACTTGTGCGCAATCTGGCTGTCGATCATCTTCGCCGGCATCATTCGGAATTGAATATTGATGATGTACAAATATCTGTTGAGGAGCAATCATACGATGGTATCGAACGGATGATGAAGATTATCCGAGTATTGCCCTCATTGCAGCAGACCATTCTTCGCCTCCGTCATATAGAGAATATGGAAATGAGTGATATAGCCCTTTTGATGGGATCTACAGAGACAGCTGTAAGAAAAGCTCTCAGCCGGGCACGGCAGGCAGTCAGAAAAGAATATTATAAAAAGTATCAATCATGAATCAACAAGACGATATACAGCAACTTGTCAACCGCTTCTTTGAAGGTGATACTACACTTGCAGAGGAACACCGGCTTTATGAGTATTTTCGCACGCATGAGGTGAGTGAAGAATGGAAACCTCTTCGACAGATGTTTCTGGATATGGAGGTTGTCAGCATCCCAAAGACGAAAGCAACTGTGAAACCATTACGTCATTGGCATCAGTCGCTTATGGCAGCGGCGGCAATCTTTATTGGAGTCATTGTCGTATCAATATGGTTTGTTCATCGGCAGAATACTTGTGTGGCTTATATCTATGGTCAGAAAGTGACGGATCGGGCTGTAGTGATGCATGAAGTGCGCAATACTATGGGCATTGTGACGGAAGGGAACCCAGGCGTTGATCATGAACTGAAAGGATTATTTGAATAAACGAGAAAGGGGTCAAAAGATGGATAGACGCATCATACTATTTCTAATGTTCCTGTTTTCTGTGGTGGGTATGCAGGCACAGACAGGGCTTGCTATTAATCCTGTCTTCAAGGGAGACGTCATTCCTGCTTCGAGGATGGTGGAGACATCCGTGCGGGGACGTTCCTTGAGCCAATATCATCTCTCTTATTATCATAGTCTGCGTTTTGAGGCCTCTAAGAAAGAACTGTTGACGATTAACCGTCTTTTTGATCAGGACTGTAAGCAGTCTATAGAGACCTATCGCATAAAGAAAGGCAGTCATGACTGTAAGTTGATTATCAGTTTGCAGCCACAGGGGCGTACACATCGTTTTCTCTGTCTTTCT
>DHOX01000074.1:4540-4899 GCA_002409785.1 Prevotella sp. UBA5379
AAATTATTGGAAAACTAATAAATAGAGAATATGAAAAAACTTACCTTTTTTATGATGCTTGCTGTCTGCATGACGGCATCTGCGAAAAACGCTAATGACACTATCGTTGTCAGAAAACCTAGGATAGTAACTGTTATCACCGGTGATTCCCTGCAGAAGGTGGATATCAGGGGCAGTGAATCGGATTCAACTTATCATTATGCTAATACCATCCAACTTACGGATAGCAATTATGTCTCAACTGCGCGGATAAATTCCAGTGATTTTGGTTTCAGTATAGGTGGTATCCGTAGAGACCATCATGCTCATCATGTGGAGATTACCAGTGACCTGGCTATAGGATGGACCTCGGCTTTAGG
>DHOX01000074.1:5291-5421 GCA_002409785.1 Prevotella sp. UBA5379
ACGTATTAAGGTAACGAGTATCACTGTACCATTGCTTTACAGGCATTCCTTATCGAGAAGATTCAGACTGTCTGTAGGTCCGGTAGTTAATTTCAACTATCATAGTAGCATACTCACAAAGTATGAGTTG
>DHOX01000027.1:0-2089 GCA_002409785.1 Prevotella sp. UBA5379
TGGCCGTACTCAAGTGGATAGTCAGTTCTTCAGGTGTCAAACTGACTTCACGGATAGTCTCTACAAGTTCGAGAAAATTATCGACCTGAAATGGAGCCCGTATGTAAGGATCAACAATGTCGATCTGACGGGCCGAATGCAGATAATCACCGAACAAGGATTGATAGGTTACTCCCTTTTGATTCATCCGGATACTTTTCATTCCTTCACGAAGTACAGGAATCCTCGGACGAGGTATCTTGCTTTCTGTACCTTCCTGACCAGCCACTTTTGCCTGCTCAATTCTATCAGACTGTACTCCTGACTCTTCCTTTCCTTCTTCTCCCGGTTCCACATACTGCGGATTTTCAACTTCCTCTAAGGTCGTCACCTTTACTGTCTCATCTGTTTTCAGATTGACATACTGGAATTTTGCCGGTTCAGCCCGGAAAGTCTCATCAATCTTATAGAGTTGGTCTTTCACCCTCTTACGTCCCTCCGCAGCGAAATCGACTAATTCGTAGGCTTCTTCATCCGTAATATTCCCATCCGGGTAGAGTAATTTCATCATGCCTGAAAAAGTCTTTCGGATAGCCAGGTGATCACGCTCAGAAAGAGAACCGTCAAACTTGGCATATTGGTCCATGACAGCAGTCAAGTCTGTATTCCGTAATTCGTGCAGAATGGCTGCAATGTAGTCCGTGATCAGTCCATAGCCCTTAGAAAAACTATTCTTCTTCAATATCTGAATTTCCCATCCTGGATTATAGAGATGAATACGATCCAGAAAGGCACCCTTGATGAAGGCTGTGGGGATGGACTCAAAGAGATGGCTGTTCTTCAACATGAACGGTACAGTATGCTTCGTATTGCCGACAAATACCATAGATGCACTCGCCTCATGCGTAGCTTTCCCCCGGTTAAAACTCTTGTTGGCCAGATAATTCTGCATCGTATCAATCAGCACGGGATCCACATTACGCCCCTTCTGCTGTTCAAACTCATCCAATGCCACGACATCCCAGTAGCCGACCAGCCCCAGGATTTCATTATTCCCAGACATCTTCACGAACAACCGGGCAGAAGTGACATCTCCTCCACTGACCAGCACCCCATAAGGAGACAACTCCTGAAACACATGACTCTTCCCCGTCCCCTTAGGTCCCAGTTCCATAAAGTTGAAGTTGTTCTCCACGTGCGGCAACAGGCGGGCCAGCGTGATCAACTTCTCCCTTCGGTTCATCATCTCCGGATTCAGACCGATGGTATGGACGAGCAGATCCATCCATTCATCAGTCGTGAATTTCTGTCGTTGCTCGATATATTCTTCCTTATCGACATTGGAGATCTGTATCGGTTTCAGACTCTGGATCTCCCAGCGCACTTTCAGGTCCTCTCCATGATTATACCCTACCGTAACAATGCACCACACCCCATTTCCACTCAGCAATTTGGGATTTTTCATAATGTATTCCGTACCGATAGGCACATTCGAAATGCCGAGATTAGCAAAAGAAGCATGATATTCATCCTCTTTTTCGTTCAGGACAACACTGATCTTATCAATGATCCGATGCTTTCCATGTTCACGGATAATTCCTTTCACCGTCTCAGCCTCAGCCCGATGAACATAATTATTCTGAATGACCGTCTTCACCTTCTCAAGACCTTCTTGAATTACCTCTTCATCATCACTGGCACAATACTGTCCCAACAGATATTCCAGAACATAAGTAGGTACGGGCAGACCACCCTTGACCTGAAAGGCCAGATCCTTACGGACCACTTTGCCGATAAAGGCATCCATTATCTTCTCTTGCAGACTCATACGCTAAAAATCAAAATCGTTTTCTATTAGAGTATTATTGGTTACATTTTCACTGATCAGCGGATTAATCTTATCGTTCACATCATAGACCTTCAGTTGGAAAATCTTCGACTTCACCTTCTTGTTCAAGGTCAGATCCACCAGAATTTTCCTATTGTCTAACATGGTATCCGTCATGTTCAAGATTATCTCCTTGATTGGAGTAACCGGTTGACCATTGGAATAAAGCGCACAAGTAATCGTCCGCTCCCTTTTCTCCATTGAGACAGCATCCGTCTGCAA
>DHOX01000027.1:2261-3177 GCA_002409785.1 Prevotella sp. UBA5379
CTGCAACAAATTGAACCGCAGACGTGAAGACTGGACAGAGAGATGATGCCCGAGCAGCATTACCCCCACCGGTTGTTTGGTATCCTTCCGCTCGTAAACACTGTCAATGACAGGCACCAGCAATTCCTGGAGCGAGGCTCCTCCATGCGCAAACTGATAACCTCCAGAGGGCGCAGCAAAACGGTTTGTGCCTTCCGGAACAGCCACATCAACCTTATCCGTATCCATTGCAGAAACCTCATTGAGCTTAAATTTCATGACATCTTTAACCTCTTCAGATGAATGTGTCAAGTAATACCGAGTCTTGCTTTCGATACAATCATCAACCACCTTTTGCTTATCCTTTTCCGCAAAAGAAATATCATTGAACAAAAATCCATGATCACTAGTCACAAAGACTTCCGTCACATTATACGTTTCATGAATCTTATGTACCAGCATTTCCAATTCTTTAATCGCTTTCCGACAACTATTTACCACATCTGCCGCAGAAGCATCATGACTTTTTTCATCTATTGTGTTGTGCATGACATATACCAAAGAATGTTTGAAGATTTCACGGTTCTTCTCCTGATCATAGGCTGCCACTTCCTGATAATCCACACAAATGGCATTTTCATTATACTGGGCTAAATGAGCAGACCGCTTTGCCGTAGAATTCAGGATTTGATCGTCCACCAACATATTGATTTCATCCTGCCCTTTACAGAGTTGCAGTTTCCGATGAGGCAATAAAGCCGGTTTGCAGAATTTCGTTTCCGTGGGCAGCATGGCCAGAGCGACATCCAGATGTGCGAAATGCTTCCACTTAGCCAGTTCCTGCATTAAATCCTGTGCCACCTCATATCTGAGCGCATCACTGACAATGACCGCAATCTTCTTATTGGCCGGCTCTACCTTTTCCTTGTAGAAATTC
>DHOX01000092.1:0-22220 GCA_002409785.1 Prevotella sp. UBA5379
ATGAATAAAAAGATAATCCTATTTTTCTTTGCTTGTCTGTTGACAATGTCGGCTTCAGCAAAAGTAGATCCAAACTTTTATATTTTTCTCTGTTTCGGACAGTCAAATATGGAAGGTAATGCAAAAATTGAAGAGCAGGACCGACAGAACGTTGATCCTCGTTTTCTGATGATGGCGGCAGTTGATGATAAAAATCTCGGTCGTAAGATGGGGAATTGGTATACAGCCTTTCCTCCTCTTTGCCGTCCGAATACAGGTTTGACGCCTGTTGACTATTTTGGACGGACAATGGTAAAATACCTTCCAAAAAATGTCCGTGTGGGAGTTATCACCGTAGCTGTCGGTGGTTGCCATATCGAAACTTTCATGGAAGATTCCATTAAGAACTATGTGAATCACCGTGCTCCGCAGTGGATGAAAGGTATGCTGAAAGCTTATGATAATGATCCGTATAAGCGTCTTGTCATGCTGGCCAAGAAAGCTCAGAAGGAAGGCGTCATCAAGGGTGTTTTGCTTCATCAGGGAGAATCGAATACTGGAGATGAGGCTTGGCCTTCAAAAGTGGCATGCGTTTATAATCAACTCATCACTGACCTCCATCTGAAAACTGAGGATGTTCCTTTGCTTGCAGGAGAGGTCGTCCGTGCTGGTGGCAAAGGCCGTTGTGCGTCAATGAATAAGATCATAGACACTTTGCCTCAGACTATTCACACAGCTCAGGTCATTTCTTCCGAAGGTTGTACGAATGGTCCTGATTTTTTGCATTTTGATGCAGCTGGTTATCGAGAGATGGGCCGTCGTTATGCTTATAAGATGTTGGCATTACTTGGATATCCAGTTTATCAAGAAGTAAAAGTACCGGAAGATGCGAAAACTTCTATTTATGCCGAACCGGGTAATGAGTTTCCGAAGGTGGATAGTAAGAACTGTGCATGGTTTCGTATATTTGCTCCGCAGGCTCAGGTTGTAAAGGCAGATATATGTGGAAAGAGATACGATTTGCAACGTGATGCCAAAGGTTTCTGGACCGGCGGTACTGCTCCGTTGCCTGTAGGCTTTCATTATTATTTCTTGAATATTGATGGAGTGAACGTCAATGATCCGGCTTCAGACACCTTCTTCGGTTGTTGCCGCCAAAGTAGTGGAATAGAAATTCCTGAAGGTGATGCTGGTAATTATTATCGTCCACAGCAAGGTGTTGCAAAAGGTCAGGTCCGTTCCTTCCAGTACTATTCTGAATCCAAGAAGGAATGGCGTCGTGCTATGGTCTATACGCCGGCAGAGTATGAAACATCGGGTAAGAAACGTTATCCTGTGCTTTATTTACAGCATGGTATGGGAGAGGATGAAACGGGATGGAGTCATCAGGGTTTTATGCAGAATATCATGGATAATCTCATTGCCGAAAAGAAAGCTGTTCCGATGATTGTTGTTATGGAGAGTGGGGATGTAAAAATGCCTTATGATACCAAGCGTTTTACCATGGCTGATTATGGTGCCAGTTTTTATGAGGTAATGATCAATGATCTTATTCCTGCTATTGATTCTAATTTCCGTACTTTCACTGACCGTGATCATCGGGCTATGGCTGGTCTTTCCTGGGGCGGACACCAGACTTTTGACATCGTGTTGAACCATCTTGACAAATTCTCTTATATGGGTGGATTTAGCGGTGCTATCTTTGGACTTAATGATCAGACGATCAAGACCGTATATGATGGGATTCTTTCCCGTCCTGATGAGTTTAATAAGAAGATTCATTATCTCTTCCTTGGTTGTGGATCTGAAGAAAACATGGGTACTCTCCAATTGATCACGACATTGCAGAATGCTGGTCTCAAGGTTGATTCTATGGTTTCACCGGGTACTGCACATGAGTGGCTCACATGGCGGCGCTGTCTGGAGCATTTCGCCCAGCATCTGTTTAAGTAAAGCCGATTTTACATAAGGTTAAAATGGATGTTCTCTTGGTATAGAATTATAATTTTGTTGATTTAATAAGAAAACGCTGTGCTGTCATGGCACGGCGTTTTACATGGAACGATATGACCGTTTTTTAGTCCTTAGATCAAAATGAATAGAATAAATATTTTATCAGTTTTATTGCTTCTCTTGCCTGGAAGTATGAAAGCTCAGATGGCAACTTTCCACTATTTTTGTTATCAGGGTGAGGATGTGCGATTCCAGCAACCAATTAATAAGAATAGGGAATACTTTAATCCGATTATTGCAGGGTTTCATCCTGATCCTTCTTTTTGCAAGGCAGGTGATACCTATTATCTTGTAAATTCATCCTTTTCTTACTTTCCTGGAGTTCCGATTTATGAGAGTAAGGATCTTATACATTGGTGGCAAATCGGGCATGTGCTGGATCGTATTTCGCAGGATCCTCTGGATCATCAGAATGTTTCGGGTGGTATTTTTGCTCCGGCTATTTCGTATAATAGTAGTAATAAGACTTTCTATATGATTACTACTAATGTAGGGAAAGGCAATTTCTTCGTAAAGACAAAAAATCCGGAAAAGGGCTGGAGTGATCCGATATACCTTCCTCAGATAGATGGTATAGATCCTTCTTTCTTTTTTGACAGAGACGGGCAGGGCTATATCGTGCATAATGCTCCTGTCTGTGGAACGGCTGCCTATGAAGGGCAGAGAGCCATACGTATTTTCCGTTTCGATGTAGAGGGGGACAGTATTATTGGAAAGCCGAAGGAAATTATCCGTGGAGGAACGCATGTAGATAAGCATCCTGTCTGGATTGAGGGACCCCATCTTTATCGTATTGGCAAATACTACTATTTGATGTGCGCTGAAGGTGGTACTGGAACAAATCATAGTGAGGTGATTTTCCGTGCCAGACACCCGATGGGGCCATGGGAGGAGGATCCTGAAAATCCTATATTGACACAGCGTGAGGGTGTGGATCCTGATCGAGCAGACAGGGTGACCAGTACGGGACATGCTGATCTCTTGGAAAGTAAATCTGGAGACTGGTGGGCAGTTTTCCTGGGTTGTCGGCCTTATAGAGGTGATTTGTATAATACTGGGAGGGAGACATTCTTGTTGCCTGTGACATGGAAGAACGGATGGCCGGTAATCCTGAAGAGGGGGAAGGCTATACCTACAGTAAACGAAATGCATCCCTGGCAATGGAAAATAACAGCTGCGAAGACGATTCCGGTTACTGGCAATTTTACTTTCCGTGATGATTTCCATGGACAGAAACTTAACCCTTGTTGGACTTTCCTCCGTAATCCGTCTTCTTTTTATACATTAGGACAGGATGGACTGAAGATTTCCGCTTTACCAGTAGCAATTTGGCAGGATGATTCACCTTCTGCCTTGTTTTATCGTCAGCAACATACAACGTTCAATGCTGAGACAGAGGTCGTCTTTTCTCCGGAAAATGACAAACAATTTGCAGGTTTCTGCCTTTTCCAGAATGAACAGTATAATTTTACTTTTGGTAAAACTGAAATAAATAATCGTTTGGCTATTTTGTTGACTCGAACAGAAATGAAGCCGGTAACGATTGCGACAGTCTTTATAGATGCGAAGGATGCTGATATGCCGGTCAAATTGAAAATTCATGGTGAGGGCCAATACTATGATTTCTATTATTCATTGGGCAATGGAAAATGGAAAGTCTTGGCTCGTGGGGTGGATGCTTCTAATTTGTCTACTCATGAAAGTGGTGGTTTCGTCGGCACAATGATTGGTTTATATGCTTCGAAGAAATAGCGATGGTTGATATTTTGAATCTCGGAATAGCCTACCTTGAGTAGTGTATGGTATTCTTGTGTTTGTCAGACTGAGAGGGCAATGGAGATTATTTGAAATAATATTGTCCTTTATGCTTTGTACGCCGGCCATATTCTATAGCGTGGTGGGGACAATGATGATAGCAGTTGAAGCAACTCAGGCAGGAGCCGTCGTGCTTCCAATGTGGTTCTTCACCCTTTCCTCCCATCAAGTCTCCGGTGGGACAGACCTGAGCACAGATGCCACACCTCACGCAGCGGTCACTCACCACATGGAAGGGTTTGTCTGTAATAAGAACTTTCTCAAAGAATGCTCCGAGGAGCTGTGAGTTGATCCAGGGCCAGCGGCCTTTATGTAAACGGAAAACACCCTCTTTCTTATCAAAGACCTCCTCGCAGATGACTTTCAGCATTTCATTGGCTTCGGTTTTCTTCTTGATCTCTTTTTCTTTCGTGTCAATATCCATGAACGGTAATCCTACATACGTCTCTGGCATGAGGATGGAATAAGCAGAGTCAACTTGATGAACATGGATACTTTTCAGTGACCGGTTAGCAGACAGAGCCTTGTTCAAATATCTGTCGACGGTTAATCCGATATTATCACCTGCCGTGACCACTGCGTAGGTAAAGGGTTTCTCTGCGCTTTCGACCGTGAGGCGGGATAGAAATGTTCTTACGATCGTCGGAACACGCCAGCCATGTACCGGGAAGACAAAGCCCATGCGTTCTCCCTTCTTGAGGATGAAGGGCTTTCTGCTTCCCATGACTTCCGGTATGGAAATCAGCACATCCTGGGTTGCTGCAGCTAATTTCCGGGCCACCCACTGAGAATCACCTTCTGCTGAAAAATAGAATATCATAGGTCTCTCCGTTAATATGAAAAATGGATAGCACTCCTCCATGCTATCCATTATAAATGATATAATTTTCTTAAATTATTTAGCTTCTTTCATGTTTCCCTCAATATAGAGACGGGTCATTTCAACAACACCATTGGTGCGGACCGTAATGGTCTTTTTAAAATGACCGGGAAACTTACCTTTACCATTATAGGTTACTGATAATTCTCCCTTTTGACCTGGCATAATGGGTTTCTTCGTGTAACTGGGAATGGTACAGCCACAACTTGCAACTGCCTGGTTGATAACTAATGGTTTATCTCCCTTATTTATAAAGGTGAATGTTGTTTTCTGAATGGGTTGGGACTCAGAAAAAGTGCCGAAATCATGAGATAGCCTGTCAAATTTGATCTCTGCTTGTGCACTGACACTTAAAGTGCAAACAAGCATTAATAGCATACTTAAAACTAACTTTTTCATATTGTTATCACTTGATTTATAATTCGTTCGATGCAAAGGTAAATAGAAAGTTTAGCATAAGTTCTGTTTTTTACAAAAATTAATGCTTTTATTTGGCATTTATCTTGATTTATTGTATTTTTGCAAATCAGAATTGAAAATACTTAATATGTATAGAACGAATACGTGTGGGGAGTTGCGCCTTTCGGACTCTGGAAAAGAGGTAACACTGGCCGGCTGGGTTCAGCGTTTAAGAAAATTAGGGGGGATGACTTTTGTTGATCTCCGTGATCGTTATGGTATTACCCAATTAGTTTTTAACGAAGCTAAAGACAGCGTGTTGTGTGATCAGGCTAATCAGTTAGGTCGTGAATATTGTGTTCAGATCAAGGGAATAGTCCGTGAACGTGCCAGCAAAAATCCTAAAATGGATACGGGCGATATTGAAATCATTGCTGAGGACCTCAACGTCCTTTCTCCAAGTTTGACACCACCGTTTACGATTGAGGATCATACGGATGGGGGAGATGATCTTCGGATGAAATACCGTTATCTTGACCTCCGGCGGCCTTGCGTAAGAAAAAATCTGGAGTTGCGCCACAGGATGACTATTTTAATTCGTAATTTTCTGGATGCTAAGAAGTTTATTGAGGTAGAAACGCCTGATCTGATCGGAAGTACTCCCGAAGGAGCTCGTGATTTTGTCGTTCCTTCCCGTATGAATCCGGGACAGTTCTATGCGCTGCCACAGAGCCCTCAACTTTTGAAACAACTACTGATGGTGGCTGGTTTTGACAGATATTTCCAGATTGCCAAGTGCTTCCGTGATGAGGACTTGCGGGCTGACCGTCAACCAGAGTTTACACAAGTAGATTGTGAGATGAGTTTTGTGGATCAGGATGATGTGATCAATCTGTTTGAAGAGATGTGCAGGATGCTTTTTAAGGAGATCCGTGGCGTCGAACTGCCTAAACTGCAGCAGATGACATGGCAGGAGGCGATGAGGCGTTTTGGCAGTGACAAGCCTGATCTGCGCTTTGGTATGGAGTTTGTTGAGCTTCAGGATTTCTTTAAAGGAAAAGGCTCTTTCAGTGTCTTTGATGAGGCTGCCTATATCGGGGGAATTTGTGCACCTGGATGTGCTGATTACAGTCGTAAACAACTCAATGAGTTGGCTGACTATGTGAAGTCTCCTCAGGTTGGTGCCAAAGGACTCGTCTATATTAAGTATAATGCTGACGGGACGGTAAAGAGTTCTGTTGATAAGTTCTATTCTCCTGAAGTCCTTGCCCAGGTCAAGGAAAAAATGGGGGCAAAGGACGGGGATCTGGTATTGATTCTCAGTGGTACAAGCATTAATAAAACTCGCATTCAACTTTGCAGCCTGCGCTTGTTGATGGGGGATCGTCTGGGACTTCGTGATAAGGATATCTTCAAATGCTTATGGATCATTGATTTTCCTCTCTTCGAATGGAGCGATGAAGAGCAGCGGCTGGTATCCACTCATCATCCGTTTACGATGCCTAATCCTGATGATATTCCTTTGCTGGACACACATCCTGAAAAGGTTCGTGCTAAGGCTTATGATTTCGTCTGCAATGGAATGGAAGTGGGCGGAGGAAGTATTCGTATTCATGATACGAAACTTCAGGAAAAAATGTTCAAAGTCCTTGGCTTTACCAGGGAGAGAGCTGAGGCTCAGTTTGGCTTCTTGATGAATGCATTTAAATATGGTGCTCCTCCTCATGCAGGACTGGCCTTTGGACTGGATCGTTTCACCAGTATCCTTGCCGGTCTGGATAGTATCCGGGATACAATTGCCTTTCCTAAAAATAATAAGGGCAGGGATGTGATGCTGGGGGCTCCTTCTGAATTAGACAAAAAGCAACTTGATGAGTTGTCTATTTGTGTAAATACTCCTCAGGAATAAGATCATTTCCGTTTTTTATTCTAAGATTCATTCATGAACAGAATAAAAAACGGATTTTTGTTTGATATAAGTCAAGAAATTTGTTTTTTTTTATTTCCAAAGTCTTTAATAAGTAACATTTTAATAAAGAATAATGTAAATCTGAAAAAAAGAATTATCTTTGTAGCAGATTTATAAAAGTAGGTGGGCTACATGATGTAATAAGCCTTGACTAATTTTTTAAATATAGACAAAATGAGAGAAAAGAAAACAAGAACATGCGCTGCTAAAAAAACGGTATCTAAAGCAGCTGAAACGAAGACCGTTCTGGTTCTGAGTCCGGAAAATGCAGGTTTCAAAGCAGGTGATGTTTATCAGGCACTTGCAGCTGCAGGACAAGCCATGACAGTAGATGAAATTGCTAAGCAGGCTAAGATCAGCGAAGAAGAAGCTATTCTTGGCATTGGCTGGCTCTTTAAAGAGGGCAAAATCAAAGACGAGGACAATAAAATTATCCTTGCTTAATATTCCTTTCAAAAAGGTCGCAGATGTTTCGTGCGTTTGTGGCTTTTTTGTTCATTCTGTTTAGCTGATACTCTGTTCCGTTTACAATGAATTGTAGGAAAAGAGTTTTTGCATGAAAAACAACTACTGATAATCTCTATACCTGTTTTCTTTCACTGTAATAAGATCTTCTCGTGCTGATTCTGTAATTTTTCCCTTCCGTTGTTTAAGGCAGACAATAGTGGAGAGATAAATGGGTAATTTGTAACTTGGGCTAAAGTCTATGTTACAAGCTTTGGATGAACCTGACAGGTTTTTGTATAACTTTGCCCTCGGAGAATGACAGGAATGAAGAAGTTTATCTTTCTATGAAAGAATTTGCTTCCAAGCAGAAGTCAGAACAAGAGCGCTCCGTTCTCGTAAATGAAAAACTAAAAATGAAAAACTTATGACTGAGAAATATTTATTGGGTTTTGATGTGGGATCATCATCGGTGAAAGTGTCTTTGATCAATGTCGATACCGGGACTGTAACATCATCAGCTTTCTCTCCTGAGCATGAAGCTCCAATGGTAGCAATGAGACCTGGATGGGCTGAACAAGAACCTGAATCGTGGTGGAAATATGCGAAAACTTCACTGGCTCAGGCTATGAATAAAGCAGACATCAGTGGAGAGGATATTTTGGCTATAGGCATTTCTTATCAAATGCATGGACTGGTATGCGTGGATAAAGATCAGCGGGTCCTTCGTCCTTCGATCATCTGGTGTGATTCTCGTGCTGTTTCTTATGGAAATAAGGCTTTCAGGGAGTTGGGAAGGAAAAGGTGCCTGGAGCACCTCTTAAATTCTCCCGGGAATTTTACGGCTTCTAAACTGGAGTGGGTGAAGATTCATGAACCTCAGATTTTTGAGCAGATAGACAAGGTCATGCTGCCAGGGGATTATCTGGCCATGAAACTTTCCGGGTGTATCCAGACAACAATTGAGGGACTTTCTGAAGCAATCTTATGGGACTTTAAGAATAAAGTTCCGGCAAAATTCCTTCTGGACTATTTTGGCTTTCCGGAAGGTTTCCTGCCGGAAATCGTGCCGACATTTTCGAGACAGTGTGTGGTGAGCCGACAGGCTGCCGAAGAAACAGGATTGAAGGAGGGAACTCCCATTTCTTACCGGGCTGGTGACCAGCCTAATAATGCTGTCAGCCTGAATGTCTTTGATCCGGGGGAAATAGCTTCTACCGCAGGTACGTCAGGGGTCGTTTATGGCGTACTGGGGAAGGCCAACTATGATCCTAAAAGTCGTGTGAATACTTTTGCGCATGTTAATTATGCGGAAACAGAGGATCGTCTTGGTGTCTTGCTCTGTATTAATGGCACAGGTATCCTCAATGCCTGGGTGCACCGTAACATTACACCTGACCTGAGTTATGCTGACATGAATCAGTTGGCTGCTGATATACCGATTGGTTCCAAGGGGGTCACTGTAATTCCTTTTGGTAATGGCGCGGAACGTGTGCTGGAGAATAGGGAAATTGGGTGTAGTATCCATGGACTGAATTTCAATGAACATAATCGTGCACATATCGTGCGTGCAGCCCAGGAAGGCATCGTTTTCGGTTTTTGCTATGGTATGGAAATCATGGAAAAGATGGGCATGAAAATCCACAAGATTCATGCTGGACATGCCAATATGTTCTTGAGTCCGGTTTTTTGTGACACGCTTGCAAGTGTCAGTGGAGATTGTATTGAGTTGTATGAAACGGATGGAAGTGCTGGCGCAGCAAGGGGGGCCGGAATCGGAGCCGGAATTTATAAGGATCACGATGAAGCCTTCTCTATGCTGAAACGGTTGGCTGTCGTCGAGCCGGATGAGCACCATCGTAGTGCTTATCTGAATGCATACGCGGACTGGAAAGACCAATTGAATAAAATGCTACTGGATTAACTAATAACTATTAAATTAAACAACTATGACAAAAGAGTATTTTCCGCAAATCGGAAAAATCCCGTTTGAAGGGACAAAGAGTAAAAAAGTTTTAGCTTTCCATTATTATGATCCTGAAAAGGTGATTATGGGGAAGAAAATGAAGGACTGGCTGAGATTCGCCATGGCCTGGTGGCACACGCTGGGACCAGCGTCTGCTGATCAGTTCGGGGGACAGACACGCCTCTATCCCTGGTATAAAGCTGATACTGCCATCCAACGGGCAAAGGATAAGATGGATGCCGGTTTTGAGATTATGGAGAAACTGGGTATTCATTACTTCTGTTTCCATGACGTTGATCTTTGTGATCCTTCTGATGACATCCAGGAGTACGAAGACAATATGAAGGCGATTACGGATTATGCCCTCCAGAAAATGAAAGTATTTCCGGATATTCATCTCCTTTGGGGGACGGCAAATGTTTTTGGAGACAAGTGCTATATGAATGGTGCTTCAACAAATCCTGATTTTGATGTCGTGGCCCGTGCTTGCGTACAGATCAAAAATGCCATTGATGCGACGATTAAACTTGGAGGGTCTGATTATGTGTTCTGGGGTGGCCGCGAGGGCTATCAGAGTTTGCTGAATACGGATATGAAGCGTGAGAAGGATCATTATGCTACGATGCTGGCTGCTGCCAGGGACTATGGCCGTTCTCATGGCTTTAAGGGGACCTTCCTGGTAGAACCGAAGCCGATGGAGCCTACAAAGCATCAGTATGATACAGATGTAGAAACGGTTGTCGGGTTCCTCAGGGCTCATCATCTGGACAAGGATTTCAAGATTAACATAGAAGTGAACCATGCAACGCTTGCCGGACATACTTTCTCTCATGAGCTGGCCTGTGCTATAGATGCAGGCATGCTTGGATCCGTTGATGCTAACCGTGGTGACTATCAGAACGGCTGGGATACGGATCAGTTTCCTATAGACAATTGGGAGTTGACTCAGGCCTGGATGCAAATCCTGCGCAATGGCGGTCTGCATAATGGCGGATCAAATTTTGATGCTAAATTGCGTAGGAATTCTACGGATCCTGATGACATCTTTATTGCTCATATCAGTGGTATGGATGCCTTCGCTCGTGGATTGGAGAATGCTGCTGCCATTTTGACGGAGAGTCCTCTGCCTCAAATGCTAAAGGAGCGATATGCTAGTTTTGACCATGGGGAAGGTAAAAAGTTTGAAGATGGTGAGTTGTCTCTTGAACAGATCGTCGACTATGCCAAAGGTCATGGTAAACCAAAATTGATTTCAGGTAAACAGGAACTGTACGAGATGATCGTGAATTTGTACTGTAAATAATTTTATTTACAAATTGATCTGGTAAACGATTGTAAATAAGGGGAGTAGGACCATTTGGCCTTACTCCTGTTTCGTTCTATCCATAAAATGATTTTGTTTGGGAGGCAAGGTAATCGTATTTGTAACTAAACGGAAGTAATGACATTTTGTTTTCTGTTTGTGTCTGCCTAAAAATGATAAGATTATTTTGTAAGTTAGAAAAAATCAATTATCTTTGCATATCATAAAAATATACATTTATGACTCAAAATCATAATCACCTGGTAATTATGGCCGGAGGTGTGGGGAGCAGATTCTGGCCGATGAGTACTGTAGAACGACCTAAACAATTTATAGATGTCCTGGGGGTGGGACGCTCCTTACTCCAACTGACCTATGATCGTTTTGAGGGCATCTGTGATCCCCGGAATATATGGGTTGTCACGAATAAGAAATATGCAACCCTGGTAGAGCAACAGCTTCCTGAAATTCCAACCGGGAATATTTTGTTGGAACCATGCCGTCGCAATACGGCACCTTGCATAGCTTATGTGAGCTGGCGTATCAAATCCATGGATCCTAAAGCTAATATCGTGGTGACTCCTTCTGATCATATTGTCACAAACGGCTCTGAATTTCGGCGGAGTATACTTTCTTGTATGAAATTTACAAGTGAGACAGATGCGATTGTCACTTTGGGCATAAAACCTTCCCGGCCGGAAACGGGTTATGGCTATATTAAGGCTGATCTGGAATCCAGTAGCGCGCGGAATAGTGAAATATTCCGTGTGGATAATTTCCGGGAGAAGCCTGATTTGCAGACAGCCAGAAAATATCTTCAGGAAGGTGATTATTTCTGGAATGCAGGAATCTTTATCTGGCGGGTAGAGACTATTGTCAATGCCTTCCGGGTTTACCAACCTACTTTGTCGGCTGTCTTCGAGAGTCTGATGGATGTTTACGGTACTGAACATGAACAGGAACAGATAGATCTCCGCTATCCGGAATGTGAGAGCATCAGCGTAGACTATGCCATTATGGAAAAGGCGGAGGAAATTTTTGTGTTTCCAGCTGATATAGGGTGGAGTGATCTGGGTACCTGGGGCAATCTGCTGGCCCATACTCACCATGATCTTTATGGCAACAGTCTGATAGGAGAGCATATCCAGGTCTATGATACAAAGAACTGTATCATCCATACGACGCAGGAGAAAAAGGTGATTGTCCAAGGGCTGGATGGATATATTGTCGCTGAGAAGGATCATCAGTTATTGATTTGTAAACTCTCGGATGAGCAAAGCATCAAGCAGTACAATGAGCAGTCCTGAGAGAATGTGGGGGTGACCTTCTCGGTCTGTTGGGCCTTTTAGGGATGGTCAGGGCAGTAGTCAGATCCTCCCTTGCGTTCTTCTGTTTAAGAAATAGCTGAAAGTTATTCCGCACCTGTGATGCGCTTATGGCGCTTGATGAGCCATCTGATAATAAGATAAAGGCATCCGATACCGACAAGAACAAAGATAACGGATTTGATGCTTTCGGTGTAAAGGGCAATCTTATCGTCTAACTGGTCTTCTGGAACGATAGAATGGAGATACCAGCCCAGAACGGCAAGAACACAATTCCATACTCCTGCACCTGCCATCGTATAGAGAAGGAATTTCCAATATTTCATCTTGCTCATGCCGGCAGGAATGGAAATCAAATGTCTGATGCCGGGGATCAGACGCCCTGTGATGGTAGCTGCCATCCCGTGTTTGTTGAAATACCTTTCACTTCTTTCTATCTTACTTTGGTTCAGCAGGCAAAGATGCCCGAACCGGCTGTTGGCGAATCGATAGATAACAGGCCTGCCTAGATAATAGCCTGCTAAATAGTTGACAGTGGCTCCGCACCCGGCTCCTAATATGCCAAAAATAACAACTAGGAAGATATCTAGGTTCCCACTTGCTGCATGGTAAGCTGCAGGGGTAATGACGAATTCTGAAGGAACAGGCAGGACGGTGCTCTCTAATAGCATCAGAAAGAAAATCGTCCCATAATTCAAGTCACTTAGCAATGAAGACAAAAAGCCCATATTAATAAAATAGTTAGAAGTTAAAACTTAAAACTTAAAGAATGCTGGTTATACCTTATGAAAACAGTCTGTATGGAGATTCCTCCATCTGTCAATTAGCATGAAGTTTCTAAATAAGTTTCATATTGTGAAGGTTCCATTCCTTCTGGAAAATATTTACCTAATACCCGTTTTGCCTCTTGAGGATTTTTCTTCACAGCGATCTTTAAATATTTGCGATACTCATCATCTTTATGGAGCTCTCTCGCACAGGCGGCAAGGTAGGAAAACCCTTTGTTCCATTTTTCCTGAGGGGCGAGCAGAATGGTCTGAAACATTTCGTATGCAGTCAGAAAAAGCCCGTTTTCATAAAAAGAGACGGCTGACCGGAAGAAGACTTGAGGTGAGTTTGTATGATCGATAGCTTCCTCGTAGTATTTTTGTCCTTCCTTATATCTTTTGTTTTCCAGATAAATATGTCCCTTGAGGATCTTTAATTCATCCGGATCGCTGTTCGGTAATGTCATCGCCTTGTCAATATAGTGAATCGCCTCATCGACATGCCCGAGTTTGCTCTCTGCAAAAGCTAGTTGTTCATAGATTTCCTTCAGCTCTGTCTCGTCATCTCCTGCCAGTAGTTCAGCCCTTTTGATATGTGGGAAAGCTGCCTGAGGCTTATGGAGCCGAAACAGGGTGATTCCTAAAGATAATTCTACGATCCCACTGTCCGGGACCAGTAGAAGGTATTTCTTGAAATATTTTTCTGCTTCCGCATAGTTTCCTAATGAATAGAGTCCGTTTGCCTTGTTCAGTATAGCTTCGTCATCTTTTATGTTAATTGCGATGGCAAACTCACTACTCTGGATGGATTTTCTGATGTCCCCTTCTGACAGTTGTGTGGAAGCCAGTTTGTTCCATAATTCTTCCGAATAGGGATCTTCTTCCAGAAGTTGCTGGTAGATTTTGATGGCCTTCTTATAATTACTTGATCCTGTAGCAATACGGGCATCCAGCTCTTGATAATCTGTTGTATCTGTTTCGTTATTTCTTGCCAGCCATTTCCTGGCCTGATCATAGAGTTTGTAGTCCGCAAACAGGTTGGCCACATCGAAATAGTAATCCTGAACGGACATTTCTTCTTCCTCTTCCTCATTTTCAACGATGGGAATTTGTTCCTGCAGGTAATGGTCAGCTTCGTCTGTTTGTTGCTCTACGATCATGATTTCTGCAATGAGATAGAAATAGTCTATATCCGTTTTATCCTGGATTTGTGCAGCATATTTGCGAGCTTTCACCGGATTCTTCTCAACCAGTAGAAAGTATCTGGACAGGAAGGCCAGTGGCTCAATTGCTCCTGGAAAAAGTTCGAGCGCATAGCGAGCCCCCTCCAGTGCCTTGGATCCTTCTCCATTGGCCTGGTAATATTCGCAGATACGAGTGAGGTCGTCAGAATCCATGAAGATGTGCTCTCCTTTGGTTCTGGCTTCCTCATATTCCTTCAGCATCCGTCGAAAATCCGGGGTATCGTAATAGCTGTCTCTCATTTTTCCTTATTCTTCATTTTAGCCCAGGTATCTTTCAGATTTACAGTTTTGTTGTAGATCAGATGCTCAGGGATTGAATCCAGGTCGGCCATAAAATAACCTATACGCTGGAACTGGAGGTATTCTCCTGGTTTCCTGTCAGCAGCGTAGTTTTCTACATAGCAATGCTGAAGGATATGCAGGCTGTTCGGGTTCAGTAATTCCCGGAAGTCTCGCTCATCTGCTGACGGGTTTTCTACCGTGAAAAGCCGGTCGTATTCCCGAATTTCGGCTTCCTTGCAATTATCCTGGCTGACCCAGTGGAGCGTACCTTTCACTTTCCGGTTTGCACCGGGCATTCCGCTCCTGCTTTCCGGATCGTAGGTCGCTTCGATCTCTGTTATCCGTCCCTGGTCGTCTTTCTTGCATCCTGTGCATTTGATGATATAGGCATTTTTCAGCCTTACTTCCTTGCCCGGTGTCATGCGGAAAAACTTTTTAGGAGCATCCTCCATGAAGTCAGTTCGTTCTATCCATAGTTTCTTCGTAAACTGGATGGTATGGCTGCCGGCAGTTTCATCTTCGGGATTATTGATGGCGGTCATCTCTTCGGTCTTTCCTTCCGGGTAATTGGTGATGATAAGACTTACCGGGTCTAGTACTGCACTTACACGCGTAGCCCGCTCATTCAGATCTTCCCTTACACTGGCTTCTAACAGGGCTATATCGTTGAGGGCATCAAATTTGGTGTAACCGATGGAGTCTATGAACTTCCGGATGCTTTCAGGGGAATAGCCTCTCCTGCGCATGCCGCATAATGTCGGCATGCGTGGATCATCCCATCCGGTAACTAATTTCTCATCTACCAGGGTATGGAGTTTACGCTTGGACATTACTGAATAGGTCAGATTCAACCTGTTGAACTCTATCTGTCGCGGACGGTTATCATCCATTTGATTGTCACTGCCGTCCATCTCCTTGAGGTAGTCTACAAAAAGATCATATAACGGACGGTGGGGGACAAATTCCAATGTACAGATGGAGTGAGTGACTCCCTCAAAATAGTCACTTTGTCCATGGGCAAAGTCGTACATCGGGTAGCAGTGCCATTGGGTTCCGGTACGGTGGTGGGGGGTCTGAATGATTCTGTAGATGACAGGATCACGTAACAGCATATCCGCGTTGGTCATATCAAGTTTGGCACGCAGTACCATTGAACCTTCTACTGCTTCGGCAGTATTCATGTGCCGGAAGAGTCGCAGGTTTTCCTCAATCGGGCGGTCTCTGTACGGACTGGATGTCCCCGGGGTCGTAGGAGTACCTTTCTGCTCGGCAATCTGTTCACTGGTCTGCTCATCTACATAGGCCCTTCCCTCCTGGATCATCCAGATGGCAAAATTCCATAATTTTTCAAAGTAGTCAGAGGCATAATAGATGTGCCCCCATTTGAAGCCAAGCCACTTAATATCGTTAAGGATATTCTCTACATATTCATTGTTTTCCTTGCTGGGATTCGTATCGTCAAAACGAAGGTTGCAGACACCATGGTACTTTTCGGCAATACCGAAATCCATGCAGATGGCTTTCGCATGACCGATATGCAGATACCCGTTGGGTTCTGGTGGAAACCGGGTCTGGATGCGTCCACCATTTTTGCCTTTTTCCAGATCTTCCTGAACGAGTCGTTCTACAAAACTGATGCTCTTTTTTTCTTCGTGATTTTCTTCTTTTATTGCCATAACAACAAAACTATAGATATTTACTATTGGCTGCAAAGGTACTAAAAAGATCGTAGACTGACCAAGCCTCGATTGCAGTTTTTTTGTTCACATGTAAACGAATGTTTAGAAATGGGAGAAAATTTATAGAGATATGTTCTTAAACATGTAAAAGAATTTGCAGAAGACAAATAAATCTTTTATCTTTGCAACATTATCCTGAATACAATCTTTTTACCTTAAAAGAAGCTAATACCTATTGAGATAAGCGTTTCCCTTTGTGAAAAGGGAGACGCTTCTATTTTTTGTATGGATTCCTGACTTTCCGGAATCCGGTAATTGTAATGAATTGATACTTTTTCCTTTTAGTGTGGACAGCGTGGATGTGTTGTCTTCATGTTATTAAAATAACCATGTAACATTTTCGAAACAGGAATGTAAATACATCGTCATCATATAGAAACCATGGCGTAACACTTGATATTTACTTTTGTGTTCGAGGATAAAAATCAATAAGTAGTGTTTCTGACAGAGTGATGTTGACCATCCGTCACATCTTTGTAACAGATTCTTTATATAAACATAACATCGAAGACATCATATTGAAACACGGGCGGAATATCTTTGCAGAATAATATAAGAATGGACCTTTATCATTCATCTTAAAAAGGAAGATTATAAAAAAAATTATTTCAATAATGAGCATCATGTTAGTCTCTACAGTCGGTATGGCTCAAGAAACAACATTTAAACCAGGCGGTCAGCCGGTACTTAAGGTTTTCACTGATTTCAGAGTACAGTCGACAGACGGAAAAACGAATACTGCCTTTGAACTATCAAGAGTCTATTTAGGTTATGCTTATTATTTCTCTCCTTATTTTTCTACAAAGGTCGTATTGGATGTTACGGATAAGAATAATGGGTATCAAGGTTCTGCCTATACAGTTTATGCCAAAAATGCTTATGGCGAATATTCCAGAGATGGACTTACTCTTGATTTCGGCTTGATAGGTACGAATACTTTTAATTGGCAGGAATCTCTTTGGGGAAAGCGCTATCTTTTAAAGTCCTTCCAGGATCTGAATGGTTTTGCTTCCAGTGCTGACCTTGGCTTGGGAATAAAATATCAGATTGCCCCCGAAGTAAGTATGGATGTGCAGGTGGTTAATGGGGAAGGCTACAAATCGGTACAGGCAGACAGTGCTGTGAAAGTGTCGGCCGGATTGACGTATCAGCCTGTTAGAAATTTTTATATGCGCATATATGGTGATTATTTGAAGAAAAAGGAGGCACAGATAACGTTCAATGCAATGTTAGCTTATCAATGTGACAGGTTTACGGTTGGCGGTGAATATAATAGGCAGACCGGGCATAATAAAGTGAAAGATCATAATCTGAATGGCCTCTCGTTCTGGGGAACCTGCCATCTGAATAGGATCATGACCGTATTCGGCCGTTATGATTATCTGAGTTCTAAAAAACTGAATGGTTCTGATGAGGGGTGGAATAGTGCCCAGGATGGGAACTTATATGTCGCGGGCATGGAATTCTTCCCGGTAAAGGGTGTATCAATCTCTCCCAACGTTCAGATTCAGGATCCGAAATTGTCTGGTTCAAAACCGACAACATGTTTCTTATTGAGTTTTCAGTATAAGTTATAGTATAAAGGTCATTTAAATATAAAAATTTATGAAGAAAAAAATTATTTTAATTGCCGTATTGAGTATAGTTGTTATCGGATTAGGCGTAATCATTTTCGGCAACAAGAGTGATTCAAAAACTATTTCCGGTGCAGGAGCTACATTCCCTCAGCCGTTTTATAATGCTGCATTCATCAGGTATGAACACCTGACTCATGTCAAGGTCACTTATGGAGGAATCGGCTCTGGCGGTGGCATCCGGAGCTTGAAAGATAAGGTCGTAGACTTTGGAGCTTCTGACGCTTTTCTCAGTGATAAGGAGTTGAAGGAAATGCCGGCTCCTGTTGTACATATACCGACGTGCTGTGGAGCTGTTGTCATTGCCTTTAACCTGCCGGGTATCAAACAGATCAAATTGACTCCTGATGTGCTGGCCGGCATATTCTCCGGAAAGATTAAAAACTGGAATAGTGATGAGTTGAAAAAGATTAATCAGGGGATTCATTTTCCGAATAAGGCAATCGTTGTCATCCATCGTTCTGACGGTAGTGGAACCACTAATATGTTTACGGACTATTTGTCAAGGGTAAATGCTGAGTGGAAAGCAAAAATTGGTTCCGGAAAAACTGTAAACTGGCCCGTCGGCATAGGTGCCAAAGGGAATCCAGGGGTTGCTGGAACCATTCATCAGACGGTAGGTTCTATCGGGTATGTTGGCTCTGAGTATGCTTTTGCAGAACATCAGCCGGCAGCATTGCTCCAGAATAAATCGGGCAGGTTTATCGAGGCTTCTGTCGCATCCGCAAGTGCTGCCGCCAAATGTACTATTCCTGCTGATACTCGTGTGATGCTGAACAATTCATCGGCAAAAGATGCTTATCCAATTGCAGGTTTTACCTGGCTGCTTCTTTACAAAGACCAGGCTTATAATCATCGTTCCTTTGCTCAGGCTCAGGCTACTTTGAAATTGATTGATTGGATGTTAGGAAGTGATGCCCAGGGAATCGCTTCGAAAGTGAGCTATGCTCCGCTGCCTCCTGCTGTTGCTGCAAGGGCTAAGGCAATATTGCGCACGATTACTTACAAGGGTAAACGAGTTTTAAAATAAAAGACAAAGGGCGGACTTTATGTCCGCCTGTATATAGGTATGCAAATCAATAGTGATAAGGTTCTAAAACGTGTATTATTCGCTTCCTCTTTGGTGATCTTACTGATAGGGGTAGCGATTTTAATCTCTTTAATAGAAGGTTCCATGCCATCCATCTCAAAGATGGGATGGAAATTTCTGGTATCATCGAAATGGGATCCTACTCAGGGGAGTGAACATTATGGTGCATTGGCCTTTATCGTTGGCACGTTGATGACCTCTGTACTGGCTCTGATCATCGCCATTCCCTTGGCATTTTTCACGTCGCTTTTTATCGCGGAATACTTCAAGGGCACTAAATTAGGGGCTGTTGTAGGAACCCTGGTGGATCTGTTGGCTGGCATACCTTCGATCATTTATGGACTTTGGGGATTCTATATCCTCTGTCCGCTTGTGGTCAAGTCGGGGCTGAGTCCACAAGGTTTTGGCATCTTTACATCATCTTTGATATTAGCAGTCATGATTGTTCCGTATGCTACCTCGTTAAGTAATACGGCAATAGCAATGGTTCCTAACGAACTGAAGGAGGCTGCTTATTCTCTGGGTGCTACCAGAATGGAGGTGATCAGAACGGTTATCTTGCCTAATGCCCGTTCAGGCATGGCTGCCAGTTATGTGCTGGCATTGGGCCGTGCCATGGGGGAAACGCTTGCGGTGACCATGCTGATCGGTAATGCGGACGTTATTCCACACAGTATCTTCAGTACGGGTAACACGATGGCAAGTGTCATCGCTAATCAGTTTGGCGAGGCTAGCGGATTGCAATTAAGTGCATTGATTGAGATAGGTTTGCTGCTGTTCATTATCACGACAATAGTGAATGCGATAGGCAAATATATTATTAAAAAGATTGGACAATGAATCATTCTATGGCTGTGGAGAAAAAATATAGTTCTCTGTCTTCTATAAGGTATCGGAAGACTAAAGATCGTCTGTTCAAGGGAGCTGTCATGTTTTTTTCCTTTATCACGATCTCAATGGTGTTCTTGATCATCGGGACCTTGCTGATCAAGGGCTACCGGCAGATCAACTGGGCCTTTTTCACCCAGGTCGCTCCTGATACTTTTTCGGCGATGATGGCAAAGTCCAGCGGGCAGATCATACCTGGCGGCATTGCTAATGGTATCCTCGGCTCTCTTTATCTCGTTGCAATTGCCTCGGTTCTTTCCATACCCATCGGCATCTTGATCGGGGTATATCTGTCGGAGAACAGCGAGAAGAAATATGCAGGTCTGATACGTGATATTGCAGACATTTTGCAGGGGGTTCCTTCCATCGTCATCGGACTGATTGCCTATATATGGATAGTGGTTCCGGTTACCAGAAGTTATTCGGTCCTGGCTGGTGGGGTGGCATTGGCGATTATGATGCTCCCGCTGATCGTCCGGTCCACGGAAGAGTCTCTGAAGAGGGTGCCTAATACCCTCAAGGAGGCTGCAATAGCTCTTGGCACTCCTTACTACAAAGTGATTTGGAGGGTAGTCATCCCATCTGCCTTTTCCGGCCTGATGAGTGGCATCCTCCTTTCTGTCTCTCGGGTGCTCGGGGAGACGGCTCCTTTGATGCTGACTACTCTTGGGAACCCGAATATCAACTGGAATATCATGAAGCCTGGCAGTGCTGTACCCTTGCTGATATGGCAATTTTATAATAATCCGAATATGGTCGATCTTATCTGGAGCTCGACGATTTTCCTGATGGGATTTGTGTTGTTACTCAATTTGACGTCTAAATGGATAGAAGCTAAGAGAAAGAAATAACAGATAGAAATACGGAATATGAAAGAAACAGAAGAAGAAAGAATTGCCCCTCCGGTAATGTTGATAGATAATATTTCAATAAGTTATGGTGATGATAAATATGCAGTGAAAAATGTATCGGCTAAAATATTGGGTAATTCGATCACGGCAATCATGGGGCCGTCCGGATGCGGAAAGACTACACTATTGAGGGCGATTAACCGGATGCATGAGTTGTACCCTAATATACATACCAAGGGGAAAATATGGCTCAATGGTAATAATATCTATGATATGCCGACCATCAATTTGCGCCGTAAAATCGGAATGGTCTTCCAGCGTCCTAACCCGTTTCCTACATTGAGTATATTTGATAATGTGATAGCTGGTTATAAGTTGAATGGTATTCATCTGAAAAAATCTGAGAGGGAAGAGATCGTGGAGACTTCCTTAAAGGATGTTGCTCTTTGGGATGAGGTTAAAGACTCTCTTCACAGCAAGGGAAATTTCCTTTCGGGAGGGCAACAACAGCGCCTCTGCATTGCACGGACGATAGCCTTCAGGCCTGAAGTCATCCTGCTGGATGAGCCGACGTCTGCCCTTGATCCTATCTCAACGGCCAAAATAGAAGACCTGCTGGTCGGATTGAAAAAAAACTATACCATAATTATGGTTACTCACAATATGTCCCAGGCTGCACGAATCTCTGATAAATCGATGTTTATGTACTTGGGTGAACTGGTGGAATATGACAATACTCAGAAGATGTTTACGACTCCCTCTGACCCTCGTACCGAGGCTTATCTCACGGGTAAATTCGGATAAAGTGTTATAAACAATATAAAAATAGAGATTATGGCGATAACTAAAGACAATGCTTTGCACGCGATATTGGTCCATTTCAATGAGATGGTGAAAATTGTGATGCGTCAACTTGACATTATGGATAAAATGATCATTGATCATACCATACAGATTCCTCCTGAACTCCAAAAGGAAATAAAGGAAAATGAGGACAAGATAGATGAGTATGAAACAGGCCTGGGGAATGAGATCATAGACATTATCGTCTTGCAGAGCCCTGTGGCTTCCGATATTCGTAAGATTATGGCTGCGTACCAGATTATATCTAATCTGGAAAGAATCGGTGACCAGGTTAAGAATATAGACAAATTGTTGCCCCGTATCGAGGATAAAGAGATTTATGAACACATGGTACCTGTTATCTCCAGCATGATGGCATCAAGCATTATGATGGTCAAGAGATCCATTTCCTCATTTGTTGATGATGATAATAATGCGGCGATCTGGACGATAAAAAATGATGATGTCGTGGATGAGATTAATCATAAACTGATCCAGGATACGATTCAGAAAAGTCACTATCCTAACGATATTCAGCATCTGTTGTTTACGTTTATAAACGTAAACAGCATTATTTCAAATATCGAACGTATCGCTGACCATGCGACGAATATCGCTGAGGCTTCCATTTATGCCAACATAGGTGAAAACTTGCGTCATAGTAAAGTCGTCTTCAGGGATTCTGATTCAGAACCCAAGCATTAGGCTTGTCCTTTATTTCTTCTTTGCTTTCTTTCTTGATCAGGCAGGTCTCTGTGTGGAAACCTGCCTGATTGTGTGTTTTCTTTT
>DHOX01000092.1:22371-33200 GCA_002409785.1 Prevotella sp. UBA5379
GTTTTCTTTTACAGGTCAGTTCATTCAATCACTTGATGCCTCTTTCATTTAAGGCCTTGGAATACCTGGCTGCATTTTGCAGATGCTCGCTATAGGTGCGGGCAAAATTATGGGTGCCGCTGAAATCTTCTTTCGCACACATGTACAAGTAGTTGTGGTGCACATAATTGAGTACCGCGTCTATTCCGGCTACCGTAGGGATACAGATCGGGCCGGGGGGCAGTCCCGGATTTTTATAAGTATTATAAGGACTGTTAATGTACAGAAGATTGTTATAAATACGTTTTAAATCAAATCGTTTCCAGGCAAACTTGATGGTCGGATCGGATTGCAAGGGCATGCCGTCGGGATACTTGGCACTGCGTACTTTCAACCGGTTATAGTATAAGCCGGCTATCATGGGCTTTTCTGCGTCATTATTCGTTTCTGAATCTACAATACTGGCCAGGGTGATCACCTGGACGGGGGTGAACCCCATCGCTTCAGCTTTCTTGATGCGTTCAAAATTCCAGAACTTCTTGCTTTCCTTTTGCATCCTGTCCAAAAATCTAGGGATACTGATATCCCAGTAGACATCGTAGGTGTTCGGGATGAACATGCAGGCAATCGTTGTCGTATCATAACCGTAATGCCTGCAGACTTGTTCATTTGTCAGAGAATCATAAAGTTGTTCTTCGTCCAGCATCAGCTTTTTACTTACATCGTAGGAGAGGTCTCCGATGGTTCTTACTGCTGAGGGGATGGACAGGTCTACGGGAGTCTGCTGCCCGTTTCTCAAATGGCGGAAAAGGGTCAGGGCACCTTCTCCCTTACGTATGGCATAACGCCCTGTGCGGATATGCTGGGCATAATCGAAATGGCGGGCAAGGGTTCGGAAGGCGAAGAAACTATGGGCGTTGGCTATCGGACGGAGTTTGTCATATACGGAATCAATGCTATCATCCTTGTCTATATAAAGATAGGACGTTTCTGATTTTGCGGAAAAAGAAGAGAAGAAGTAGTAGTACACTACTCCTAAGATCACCACCAAGCATATTGCTATGGCGGTAATATACTTCTTACATGTCTGATGTTTCATTTTTTTGTCTTTAGAAATCGGTGCAAAGATAGTAATAAATTAAGAAACATGAGTGAAGAATTATTATTTATTTTTATACCTTTGCATAAAAATAATGGTGTATGAAATTAGAGTTTAGTATTGTGTATCATACTGAATGGGGACAGTCTGTTCATGTTGTTCTCAATTATATCAGCAACAACGGTCGCAAGAGCAAGATGGAGTTTCTCTTGCACACGGGTGACGGATATTTATGGACACTGGAGACTTCGGTAGTCGATTTTCATCAGTCTCCCTCAGCCTATATCTGCTATTGGTATCAGGTAGAAGATGAGAAAGGGAAAGTGCTCAGAAGGGAGTGGACACAGTCTTACAGGATTTATACTTATGATCCTACGAAAGATTATACTTTCCAGGATTCCTGGCGTGATATACCTTATCCTTATTGTACCCTTTCTGAATCCATGAATGAGGAGGATCATGGCTCGCTGGAATCCAGTCAATTGCTTCCTCATGACAATATCGTCATCTATGACCGGACAATACTTTTCCGCGTCTCAGCTCCTAATTTGCGGGAAAATGAGTCGGTGGCGATCTGTGGCAATCATGCTGTTTTAGGCAGCTGGAATCCGAAACGCTATCTGCTGATGAAGTGTGTCTCGCAGCATGAGTGGCTTCTGAGCGTTGACGTATTTGCCGTGAACACTTCCCTGGAATATAAATATGTCGTAATCAATAATGATACCCGCAGCCTCAGGCAGTGGGAGACAGGAGAGAACAGAACGGTGGAGGTCAGCAATATTACGGATAATCATGTGCTGGTAGTCGATGGTGGCCTGCTGAGAGTTAAGGATAGTTCTCTGGAAGCCCGCATTACGGTGGAAACGGACCAGCCTGATAAGGTGATGAATGCTTTGTATCATTTGCCGGTCAGAATCAAAAAATTCAATTGGTTCCAGTCTTATGATACTTATGTCTTTGACCTGGACGGTACTTTGCTGAATACTCTTCGTGACCTGGCAGCGAGTTGCAATTATGCCCTTCATACTGCCGGGATGCCGGAACGGACTATAGAAGAGGTCCGCAGGTTCGTGGGAAATGGTGTGAAAAAACTCATGGAGCGTGCCATCCCGGGGGGACTGGATAATCCTGAATTCGATTCCACTTACCAGATCTTCCGGAAGCATTATCTCCTTCACAGTCTAGACACAACACAACCTTATCCGGGGATTCCTGAAATGTTGAAACGACTGGTGGATAAGGGAAAGGGGGTGGCTGTCGTAAGTAATAAGTTTTATGCTGCCACACAGGAACTTTGCCGGCACTTTTTCCCCCAGGTAAAGGTGGCAATAGGTGAGCGGGAAAATATTCAGAAAAAACCGGCTCCTGATACGGTCCTGGAAGCCTTGAGACAACTCGGCGTCTCTCGCTCACATGCGGTCTATATAGGTGACAGCGATGTGGATATTATGACCGCCCGTAATTGCAAAATGCCGTGCATAAGTGTACTCTGGGGATTCCGTAACCGGGAATTCCTGATCGAACACGGAGCTACTACTTTAGTAGAATCACCGGAGGAAATTTTCTGAACTTGATTAAACTTGAAGGCACACTCATCCTTGCAGGCAAAACCCTTCTGACAGAAATAAGAACTTTCTGACAGAGAATTTTGCAGATTGCATGGAATTCTGACCTTACAGGGAATGTAATTCGATATACTCCTGGACAGCTATCTTGTAGGTATCAGAAATAGGGATAAAAGTTTCGTTGAATCTGATCCTGAACCGGTCTATCATGGGAATAGAAGGCATGTGCACAATGTAGGAACGGTGTACACGCATGAATTCCGGACGAGGCAGGAAATTATCCAGCCTTTTCATGTTCATCAGACAAACAACCGGTTTGAGGTTACCTTTCAGAAAGAATTTCACATAGTCTTTCTGTCCCATAATGTAAAGGATGTCGTCAAATTTGATTTGTACAGTTTTGTACTCACTGTTGACAAAAAAGAAGCGGTCCTCTTTTATTAACCCTTTTTTCTTTTGTTCTTCCATATCTATAAATCTATATGTTTTATTAAAAATAGAGGTATATATCTTTTTTCTCCCCTAAGTTTATTAAACGTTGCCACTTATAGTCATTTGACGAACTGTAATGACGAAGGTTTATTTTATTGCTCCAAAATTAACATTTGTTTGTTTTCTATTACTTATTAAACTGGTATAGTCTTGCAATGTATTTTCCAAGTATGTCAAATTCAATGTTCACGATACTGCCGATGTGCATATCACAGAAATTGGTATGGTCATGGGTATACGGTATGATCGCTACTGTAAAGGTGTTGTCTGTGGGCTGGCATACCGTCAGTGACACGCCGTTTACACTCACTGATCCCTTGTCTACGGTGAGATACCCTTTTTGGGCCATTTCCTGGTTCAGAGGATATTGAAAGGTATAGTAGACAGAGCCATCAGCATCTTTCATGTTGATGCATTGTGCGGTCTCGTCTACATGCCCCTGGACGATATGCCCGTCGAGGCGACTGTTCAGAGGCATGGACCTTTCTACATTTACTTTGTCTCCGATTTTCAATAACCCGAGGTTGGAACGGTCCAGGGTCTCTTTCATTGCGGTGACGGTATAGGTGTCGTCCCGTGTCTTCACTACAGTGAGGCATACCCCGTTGTGGCTGATGCTCTGGTCTGTCTTCAGTTCCCTGGCAAAAGGGCAGGTGAATGTGAAATCGATATTCCCACGTGTTTTCTTTATAGCTGTTACGGTAGCCATCTCCTCTATAATACCACTAAACATATTGATCGGTGTCTTTTATTATGGGTAAAACAAAAAACAGGAATCACTTTGACTCCTGTTCCATTAAGAAAGGGGTCGCTCGACGATGTGATGAAAACTCCGAGTTTTTAACATTTGAGTGTACCTTTAGTTTTTGTAATCCACCGGATTCCAAAGAATTTTTTCACCTGAGCGAATGTTGTGGCCCGCCATAGACTAAAGAACGACCCGGTTTTCGTATTAATTTGATGAGTATCCCAATCAAATCGAAACGACCCCAATATTTTATCCTTTCATTTACAAAGTTACTCATTCTCTTTTAATTCTCCAAATATTCTATGAAATATTTTTCTCAATTGTACAGGATCATCGATGATATTACGGATTGTATTGAGATTTTTCTCATTAGGACTTCCTGAAATCCATAAGTGGATATATCCGTTGCGGGAATACTTTTCATTCATGTGTCTTTGAAAGTTGTCCCATTGTTGTTCTTCTTCTTTTCCCGGATAATTTTCCATCCCGTATTCGATGGCCCGGCGAAATACAATTTCGGGTTCAAGGTCTCGATCTGCCTCTGCGACGATTTTTCCGTACAGACTTCTTGGGCATCGGCTCATGGAGGCCCTGTGATCCTCTACGGCTTCTTTCATCACCTTTATTTGTTCGGGGGTAAACCATTTCCTCAATCGTACATCATTTGCGAGAATCTTTCCTCCGGTAATCTGATGGATGGCCCTTGGTCCTATCATGCCCAGGTCATGATAGGCTGCGATGGCATAGACCATGTTGATGTTGGCACCTGTAGTACGGGACAGTATGAGGCTGTTTTGTATCACTCGTGTTACGTGTTCCAGACCGTGGCTCTTTCCGAACTGATTATAGCGGGGCAGAATTTGGGTCTCTATGAATTCCATGAGATCCAGGCTGACTTGTTGTTGCATAGGATAATGTTTAGATAAAAATTGCGCTGATGGCCACAATCAATCCAAAGAGGAACATGTTCCGGGCATTCTTGCCAAGGATTCTATTCAGCTCTTTTCCATGATTAATTTTTTTCATTAGGCTGTAGGTATAGCAATGTAAGGTGCCGTAAAAGATGAGGAGGGCTACGGCCATCACGATCTTCCATTCTGGAGAAAAGTGATTCAGGGTATAACTGACGAGGATACCGATCATGATGAGGATGGCTAACAAGCCGTCTGACAGGTACAGCCGTTCGGCGTTGCGTTCTCCGATCCTGACGACCAGTGTCTTTTTCCCGTCTCGCCGGTCATTGTCCCGGTCCCGGTAATTGTTGACTACTAATAAGGTGTCTATGACTAACCCGCAGGCGATGGATGCTAATAGGATCTCTACTGTTATCCGGTGCATCGTGGCCGGCAGCTCCAGATAGTAGGTCAGGCATACCGGGATGATCCCGAAGAACAGGAGGACCAGGATGTCTCCAAGCCCCATGTAGGATAACCTGGTGGTATAGAGAAAACAGAAAAGGACGCACAGGACGCCGACGGCGATCATCCAGAACCCTCCATAGATAATCAGGGGAAGGCCGGTCAGGCACGCCAGGATGGTGGTCATGACGATACCTCTCCTCATTTTGGAGAGTGTGATCCATCCTTCTGAGCAGGCTCTTTTCGGACCAAGGCGTGTCGTCTTGTCATCATTGCCCTTCATGCCGTCAAAGTAATCATTGATAAAGTTGGCATCTATTTGCATGATGAAGGCAAATAGGAAGCACAGGATGGCCGGAATGGCTTGGAAAGAACTTGCCCCGGCGTCTCTTAAGGCAAAGCCTGTGCCGATCATGACAGGCACGGCAGCACCTGAAAGTGTTTTAGGACGTGCTGCCAGAATCCATGCCTTCCATGAGTTTGTTTTAACGTTTGATTCATTCATATTACTTTGTGTTTTATCTTGATCCTGGTTGACAGGAATAGTATAGTATGGTCGGACCATGGAAGTGGCCTGACCTTGGTCAATTGAAGAAATTCCAACTGATGCCAAAACGGACTATGGCCGGATCCAAAGGATAGTGGGGGGTGTAGAAATAGTCCTTATTGCCGCTTTTTCCGTTCAGATGACTATACATGACGAAGAAACGGGTATGCTTCAGGTCAAAATTGATATAGGCATTGACCATGGGGTAGTTGCCGATTTTCACCCTTTGGCTGTTCTGGCTGTCCTGTACCGTGAACACACCCATGGCGGGACTGTAGTCGGGAGCATAATAAGAGGTGAAGTATCTCATGTCGATTCCCAGATCGGTATGCAGCACCCGTGCGATCCTGAAACGGAGATAGAGGTTGGTATAGACATTCAGCGTCGGCACTGGCAAGGCATTGTCATCGGATGATTTCTGGAAGGTCAGCACGTTTTCCCAGTGGAAAATCTGATATTCGAAATTCTGGAAGAGTTGGACGGTGAGCAGACTCATGTTTCCTCCCTTTTGCTTCACGCTCACCGTGTTGCCTGTCCGGCTATAGGTGTCGCCACTGTGGACGATATTATAATCTTGCATGAAGTAAGTGTAATTTTGGAGGTTGTCGTAAGCAACCCTGAGTTTTGTCTGAGTCTTTCGTATCGTAAAGTCTCCCATCAGCCGGCTGTGGATGATCTTGTCGAGGTTGGTGTTGTCCCACCAGAAATGACGTGAATGATAATGACGGAAGTAGAAGGTGGGATTGGTCCGGTGCAGGAAGGCGTTGGCCGCTAACTGCACCGTATCACCAAACAGTTTGAAGTTGAGGTCTGCGTTGCCGTCCAGCAGGAGGTTCTGGGCATCCTGTCCTACTATTCCAAGTTCTGCAGTAACATTATAATGGAGCAGACTGCCCTGGGTCTTGCTTAATTGTCCGCCAATGCTCAGGGTCCGTTCATTATAGGTGGCCCTGCCGCCTCCTGTAGAATCAGGGAGCTCGAAATGTCTCAGGTCATAACTCGCGAAAGCTTTTAATCCTGCCTTCGCATATTTGTTGAATCCTTCAAGCAAGGCAATGGCGAAGGTGTTCTTGAATTCAAAATGCCGTGTAGAATCATAAATGGAATCTCCGACATTGTATCTTTCATTGGCAGGGTAACTGTTGAGATAGTAGTTATCCGGCGTCTGATAGGCTTGGTAAATGCGATGATAGCTGTCAAATTTCATGGTGTGGATGAAACTTGTTACCGGCACGTATTCACTCTTTGTCCATGAGGTATCCTCTGGGGCTTTCCCGTTTTTAGCAAGAAGACTGTCCGCTGATGCCTTTCCGTTGACTGCTATCCGGTCACCCGGATTCTTACCCTTAGGGATTGCTGCCGGTTCATTTCCTTCAATCTTAGCACTTTCGGGTCTTCCGTTAGTCAGTTCCTTCTGGTTCTTCTCGTAAGTTTTCTGATCGAAATGCCTGCCTTCGTCTTTTGCCTTTTTCTCCTCTTTCTCTTTGTTCTTGGCAGCATCATTTTCCTTCTTTGAGGCAATAGCAAATTTTCTGGCTTTGATTTCTTCGGCTGTCATCGGAACTTTCCGACTGAACCCGAGGCTGTAACGATGGGTGAAGAAGATGTGCTGATTGTCATTCCTGTTCCAGTTTTCCTCCAGGACTGTCGGGATCTCATCGGTCTCGTAATTCTCATTGAAGGTTTCGGGATGGGTGATATAATTATCATTCGTTATTCCACCGTTCTCTGCAACTTTTTCATGATTGAGGGAGATGAGAAGATGGGCCTGATATTGGTCTCCGATATAGGAAGCCCAGGTCGTATAGCCGAAATGAGATGTACTTTGATTACTGTAATAGCCTCTGCCATACTTATAGTCGAAGCGGAAACCTACTCCCAACCTTTTCCCTGCGTTGACCGCATAGAGGGCCTTGAAATCATCTTCGCCATCGATACGATTACCGCATTCATTTAGGGTTACATTGGTGATGGGGGAATATGTGTTGGTGAAATGCTGGACTCCGACGGGTCTGACAAAATAATCATAAGGTTGAGTGAATATGAATTGAGATGGATCAGGCCGGTCGATGAAAATACGGGCGATGCGTGGGGATCCCATGTTGCCTAACGTATTGTATTCTCCTCTCAGTCCGGTCGTAAACGTAGTGTTCATATACATATAGGACAGGGTGTCCACTTGTGCAGGCGTACGGTCTCCGAAGCGTTCATCCACAGTCCATACATGAATGCCTCTGGGGATTTCCTTTTCACTGCCTAATGAGTCTGTCCGGTTTCGTTTATTGGTATTGCTGACATCTCCGTTCGCGTCAATTCCTTGAATAGAATTATTATTAGAATTGATTTGCGCCGAAATGGGAATTACGGCGCAAATCAGAAATAGCATCAAAAAAAATTTTCTCATTTATGAAAGAGTCGAAGTAAGACCTCAATAAATTTGATGGCTACAGCTGAAAGCATCACTATGATGGCGGGAGTTTTATACTGGCTGAAAAGGTAGAAGCATACTCCCACGACAGCTAAGATCATAAAAATGATGTTCAGGATGTTCCTGAGTTTGAATAGCGGCGAACGCTCTTCCTTGATGGGTTTCAAGCGTCGCAGGTGTCTGAATGGATTCTGGCCCTGGCTTAGGTTGTCCATGTTTTTGGATCTTTAATTTAATGCGATGATTTGTCTTCCTCGTTGCGGAACATGTCCGTCACCTGCTTGAAGATTTCATCTTTACGGTCAATGGTATACTTGCGGAATTTTCCATACATTCTGGCCAGATCATTTTTCTTCTTTGTCAAGGCATATTTGTCTGTGATGATCTCCTCGGCGGGGGAGTAGAACCCTCCGGGGCGCCCCTCTTCATAGATGTAGCTGAGACGGCTTATGGTCATTTTCAGATGTTGGTCGCTGCACTGGGCTATGATCGTATACATGAACTGCGCCCTGTCTACGGAAAGGAAAGTGCTTTTGAAGGTCATCCACTCCTTTATGGGCGCGGCGATGACTCCTCTGCTTGTGCTTACTAATGCAATCCTGCTTCCCTTTAGTTCATCTTTGCCTTTGGTCAGTTGACTTAAATAGTGATAAACGGAATCATAGATCTCCTCCTCATTCCGGCCGGGGATACGCTCATCCAACGTAAAAATGATCTTTCCTTCTTTGTCTGTCGGGACTGCTCCTGCGAGATATTTCGGGTTTTCTTTTAATTTGACGGCGTGTTGGGTTTCAGGGTTTTTTTCTTTCCCTCCGGATTCCTTTGTGGTTGCTGTCCGGGCTGTTGTCTGCCCTGGTATGGTCCAGTCAGCCGGACTTGCATTTTTTGCCTTTACGGTATCTTGTAAAGTGGTTATTTCTATTTTCCCCGGTGCCGGCTGGTTCCCCTCGACAGAACTGGCTCCCACCAGTAGGGGAAAGCATAACAGGATGATAGTAAATGCTTGCTTCATGATTTTTTTATATCTGATATTGACAAGTTACAAAAGTAACAAAATATATTTGATTCCCCGTTGATTAAGTAATATTTAACTTTTGTCTTTTCTGCCTTTTTCCGTTTTTGCATATTGTATGCAGGAAGAAAAAAAATACTTGCAAAAAGACCAGGTCTGAATAAGTTGGATTCTTGATCATTTTCTGCAGAATGACATCAACTATCGTTTTAAAGCTAGATTAACGTTGAAGATGTTAAATATTCGTAATAAACATCTCTTTTCTCTATCAATTGGTCAGAATATTTGGTTTATACAATAAACTTATTTACATTTGCATCCTGTATTAAAAGGATGCTTAAGTATCCTTTGTTTTTTACAAATATAGTTTATGAAACAAACTTATTTATTTGCTGGACTTAAGTGGTTGTAGAGTTAAGTTGAATAGCAAATTACTAATGGAAATAGAGATCAAAGCATGAGATATAAAAATTTAATTCGGATAAGAAGGTTCAGTGTCACAGGCTTATTTAAAGGTGTTTTTGATGATGCACATAAGTGGTTAAGCAGTGTAGAGCGATAGGTTAAAGATTTTGTAAAGTATTGTATAATAATAAATAATTGAAAAAATGGAAGAAAAAAAATTAACTGAAAAAGAAAGTTTAGAGCTGATTACTCGGATGATTCAATCAACAAAAGAGAATCTTGAAGTAGGGCGGGGGAATAAATTCTTGATGTATGGATATTTCACGGTTGCATTGGGGATCGTGATTTTTCTGCTGTCACTTTTTACCCACAACAACTTGTATAGTTGGGGATGGTGCCTGATGTTTGCATGTTGGGCATTTGTGTCTTGGAAAGCAAAGAAACCGGATGTTATTACCTATACCGGTAAAGCAATTCAACGAGTGTGGCAGATTATGGGACTGATGTTTGCCATCACGTTTGTCTCTTTGTGGATATTCGTCGTTATCTTTCATACCCATTACATTCTTATGATTCTTATGATGCCGTTATCTCTGATTTATGTGAATATAGGTGTTTCTATTACTGGGATCATTTTGAAGGATAAGTGGATGACCTTTTTACCGTTGGTGAGCCAGTTGATAGCCTTTTATATGTTGGTGGCTATAATGAATAATATTCCGAATATCTTGTTGAATCTTTTGATGAGTTTTGCATTCATTGTTTCTATGGTTATCCCTGGGCATATATTGAATTACAAAATGCATAAATGATGTTCAAAGATCTAAATCCATTATTGCATTCACAACTCAGATTGGCTATTATGTCAATTCTTATTTCGGTAGATGAAGCTGATTTCGTTTATCTGAAAGAGAAAACAAACTCAACAGCTGGTAATCTGAGTGTGCAGATTGATAAATTATCACAGGCTGATTATATTGAAGTGAAAAAAGATTTTGTTGGGAAAAGACCTCATACGACCTGCCGGATAACAGGAAAGGGCCGAAAGGCTTTTTCTGATTATATTGATGCTTTGAAGAGCTACTTGCCTTGATTTATGTGATCTTTTTCGGAACAGATACCGACACTTTGATTACCAGGCGGTGGTAGATATGTCTCCACGGCTTGGTAACGATGTCTCCACGGCCTGGTAATGA
>DHOX01000092.1:33386-113169 GCA_002409785.1 Prevotella sp. UBA5379
TGATGTCTCCACGGCCTGGTAATGGCATTGACATGATATATACTGGAATTAGTGTGATGTATAGTGGATAAAGCCAAGCCTACTTCAGTTCCAGTTGTTTTTGCAGGCGGATGATCTCGTCACGGTATTGAGCAGCCTGAATGAAGTTGAGTTCCTTGGCTGCCTGTTGCATTTGGGATTTTGTATCAGCGATACTCTTTTCCAGTTGAGGTCGCGTCATACGTTTCACGATGGGATCAGCTGCAAAGGCACCCTCTGACGGTTCGATATAGGGCTGTGCCGTTGTTTCCGGGCCCTGTCCTTCTTTTGAATTTCCGATAGGCAGGTCGGTGTTGATGGCTTTGACAATCTGTTTAGGGACGATATGATGCTCTTCATTATATTTCATCTGGATCGTTCTGCGGCGGTTGGTCTCATCGATGGTTTTCTGCATGCTCTCGGTGATCGTATCAGCGTACATGATCACTTTCCCATGTATGTTCCTGGCTGCACGGCCGGCGGTCTGAGTCAGACTGCGGTGGCTGCGGAGGAATCCTTCCTTGTCTGCATCCAGGATGGCGACAAGGGAAACTTCCGGCAAGTCAAGTCCTTCACGCAACAGGTTGACTCCTACCAGCACATCATAGACCCCTGCCCGAAGGTCGTTCATGATCTTGACCCGGTCCAGGGTAGCTACATCGCTGTGGATATAAGCTGCCTTGATTTCATGTTCCAGCAGATATTCCGTAAGTTCCTCTGCCATTCGTTTGGTAAGTGTCGTGACGAGCACCCGTTCCTTATGATGACTTCGTGTAAGGATCTCATCCATCAGGTCATCAATCTGGTTTTCGGAAGGACGGACTTCTATTTCAGGATCCAGGAGCCCTGTCGGACGGATGAGTTGTTCCACTACGACCCCTTCAGCCTCGTTCAGTTCATAGTCTGCCGGTGTGGCGCTCACGTAGATCACCTGATGGATCAGGGAATGGAACTCATCAAACTTCAGAGGTCTGTTGTCGAAGGCAGCCGGCAGCCGGAACCCGTATTCCACTAGGTTTTTCTTCCTGGCACGGTCTCCGCCGTACATCGCATTGATCTGTGGAATGCTGACATGGCTCTCATCGATGACCATCAGATAGTCTTTCGGGAAAAAGTCCAGGAGACAGTAAGGGCGCTGGCCGGCTTTACGTCCATCAAAATACCTGCTGTAGTTTTCGATACCGGAGCAATGACCTAGTTCCTTCATCATTTCCATATCGTATTCCACCCGTTCCTTAATCCGCTGGGCCTTGATAGGATCACCGATTTCCTTAAAGTAATCTACTTGTTTGACCAGGTCATCCTGGATTTCCCGGATAGCCCTTACCGTCTGGTCTTTAGTTGTAATAAAGAGATTAGCCGGATAGATTTCATAGTTATCGAAAGATTCTATACGATGGAAGGACACCGCGTCCACTTCCTCTATGGAGTCGATCTCATCGTCCCACCAGGTGACACGAAGAATATTATCGGAATAAGCCATAGAGATGTCCACGGTATCCCCCTTCACACGGAAATTACCCCGTTTGAGTTCTATATCGTTCCTCACGTAGAGTGCATCGACCAATTTACGCAGGAAATCATTCCTGTCCATCTTCTCTCCACGTTTCAGTTTGATGATGCTCTGTTGCATGGCCACTGGTCCTCCCATACCGTAGATACAGGAGACCGAGGATACGACGATGACGTCTTTTCGTCCGGAGAGCAAGGCGGAAAGAGCGCTCAGCCGCAGTTTGTCAATGTTGTCATTGATCGCCAGATCCTTCTCTATATAAGTGTCCGTAGACGGGATGTAGGCTTCAGGCTGGTAATAATCATAATAGGAGACATAGTATTCCACGGCATTGTCAGGAAAGAATCCCTTCATCTCCTGGTAGAGTTGGGCAGCCAGGGTCTTGTTGTGACTCAGGACAAGGGTGGGCCTGTTGATGCTGGCAATGACGTTGGCGACGGTAAAGGTTTTACCTGATCCGGTGACGCCTAAGAGGACTTGTGCCGGATCGCCTTCCCGGATACCTTTTATTAGTTGTTTGATTGCCTGAGGCTGATCGCCGGTAGGTTTGTATTTTGCTGTGAGTTTGAAATTCATTTTCTCCTGAAACTTTTAATCCTTTTTATGTATTCTTGCAAATTTACTAAAAAGATTGCTTTAAGAGTGATTGATTCGTAATAAAATGCTAAAAATTAAAGTATTTACTTTGTGAATAGCAGAAAAGTGAGTAACTTTGCAATTCAAAAAGCATCATAATGAAGAAATCAATCTTTGCCGTCTTGTCCTTCACGGTTGTGATCCTGCTCTCCAGCTGTGCCCATGAGTTCAATCAAGTATACAAGACAAGTGACTATTCATATAAGTATGAGTATGCCAAGGAGTGTTTTGCCAATGGCAAATATTCGCGTGCCGTCACCTTACTGCAAGAGCTGGTGACCATTGAAAAAGGTACTGACAATGCGCAGGAAAGCCTTTATATGTTAGCGATGGCCGAGTATTGCATGAAGGATTATGAGACAGCTTCTGATTATTTCAAGAAATACTATCAATCCTATCCGAAGGGCTTTTACGCTGAGATGGCTGAATACTATGCAGGTGAAAGTCTTTACCAGAGTACTCCTGAACCCCGGCTGGACCAGAGCAAGACTGTGCTGGCGATTGCTGCCTTTCAGGAATATCTTGATTTGTTTCCCGATGCAAAAATGAAAACCCTGGCACAGAAGCGGTTGTTTCAGTTACAGGATAAATTAGTGCAGAAGGAGTATGATTCCGCCAAACTCTATTATGACCTTGGTCCTTATTTTGGAAATTGCACTGAAGGAGGGAACAATTATATGGCTTGCATCATCACGGCTCAAAATGCTTTGAATGACTATCCATATAGCAATAAGCGTGAGGCTTTTTCCATCCTTATTATGAAGAGTAAGTATGAACTGGCGAAGATGAGTGTTCCCAGCAAGCAGTATCAGCGGTTTGAGGATGCCGAAGATGAATGCTATGGTTTCCTCAATGAATATCCGGACAGCAAGATGCGTACCGAGGCCAAGGATTATATTGCCGAGTGCAAGCAGTTTCTCTCTACTCATAAGAACATCAATCCGCTGGCAGATTAAGCATCTGTGAAGTTGTTAACAACAAGGAATATAAATATAGAATGACGACAGGCCATTCTTTCAATTTTCAGTTTAGATATGGATTATAAAAAGTCAAAAGCTCCGGTGACTACCGTGACACGAAATGTTGAAGAGTTGTGGAAAGATACCGGCAACATTTATGAGAGTGTTGTGATTATCTCCAAGCGCAGCAATCAGATAGCTCAGGAAATCAAGCAGGATCTGGATAAGAAACTGGCTGAATTTGCTTCCTACAACGATTCTCTTGAGGAAGTGTTTGAAAATCGGGAGCAGATAGAGATTTCCCGTTACTATGAAAAGTTACCTAAATCAACACTGTTGGCTACCCAGGAATTTATTGAGGGTAAAGTGTATTGGCGTGATCCTTCTAAGGATAAGGATGAGAAGCAGAATGAGAGGCTCTGATGTTACAGCGTAGACAATCTCTTTATCTCTTGTTGGCCTTGGTGGCGACCGTTCTCTGTCTGGGTCTTTCTTTAGGAACTATAGAACCAAGGGGAATGGGAGTGGATACAGTTGTTTATAATATAGGATTGCATGGTCCTTTGAAGGCTGTTTATCCTGAATGGCCATTATTTGCTGTCTTACTGCTGACCTGTCCCTTGAATATAGCAGCAGTCTTCCTTTTCCACAGGCGGAAGTTGCAGGTTAAACTGTGCTGGACCTGTATCGTTTTGTGCGTGGTCTGGTATGCCTATTTCTTACATGTTGTCTTTCATGAATTCAATGCCGAGGGTACTTTTCACTTTGCGTGGACAGTTTGCCTTCCTTTGGTAGCGGTCATTTTCTATCTTTTGGCCCGCGGCGGCATACGAAAGGATGAAAAACTCTTGAGGGCTGCTGATCGTATCCGCTGAGATTACTAGATGATCCTTTTTGAATAAGAGTGGGATTTTATAACGTTCAACCCCCGTGACTTTTAACATTACGGGGGTTGAACGTTTCTATTCATCTGATTATAGTCTGAATCCTTCAAGGGTTTTCCGGAGCGGTTTGGTGACTAGTATCATTTATCATTTGCTTTGCTGCTTGCCGTATTAATGGCATTGCCGGCCTTTACCCTGTACCCTGTCACCCTGTGGGAAGTATTTGTCCTCGCATCATAGAGATCACTGTTTCTATTGTTCGGTTCATGTTGTGAATAAAAGATGATTAATAGCTGACAGATCAATTCAAGGGTAAGGGAAGGGCAGAGATAAAAAAAGTCCGCAACCGGAAAGTTGCGGACTTTTATAATAATCAGCGGGAAAGTTTATTTGTTTTCCTGCTCCAGACTGTCACTCCAGTCCTCCTTGCTCTTACGGACATAGCTCTGATACCGGATCTTTGCCATGCGTTCACAAGCAGCATAGAGTTCTTCAGCCTCGTTAGGGTATGCTTTCTTCACCGACAGGTAACGAACCTCACCCAGAAGGAAGTCACGGAATTTATCCCATTCAGGCTCTTTTGAGTCGAGTTGGAACGGATTCTTGCCTTCCATGGCCAGTTCCGGATTATATCTCCACAGATGCCAGTAGCCACACTCTACGGCGAGAGCTTCCTCTCTCTGGCTCTTGCCCATGCCACCTTTACGCTTCAGGCCATGATTGATACATGGAGAGTATGCGATGATCAGTGAAGGACCATGATAAGCTTCTGCTTCGCGGATGGCCTTTAAGGTCTGGTTGTTGTTGGCACCCATAGCAATCTGAGCTACATAGATATACCCGTAGGTGGTCTCCATCAGTCCCAGATCCTTTTTGCGGACACGCTTACCCTGAGCAGCAAACTGTGCGATAGCCCCCAGAGGAGTAGCCTTAGAGCTCTGGCCACCAGTATTGGAATAAACCTCGGTATCCATCACGAGCACATTGACATCCTCACCGGTAGAGAGCACGTGGTCAAGACCACCATAGTCAATATCGTATGATGCACCATCACCACCGATCAGCCACTGGCTGCGCTTTACCAGGTAATGTTCAAGAGTCTTGAGTTCCGTACAGATCGGGCAGCCTTCCTGGGCACCTTTCTCTATCAACGGCTTCAGTTCAGCTGCTGCAGCTTTGGAGCCATCAGCATCTTCCTTGTTCTCAATCCATTTCTGGGCGGCAGCCTTGAAATCAGCAGAGGTGCTGTCTTTCTCCATCAGTTCGTTCAGCAGCATCGTGATACGCTCTTTCATCTTCTTGTTAGCCAGGACCATTCCCAGACCGAATTCGCTGAAGTCTTCAAACAGGGAGTTGTCAAAAGCAGGGCCCTGTCCCTTGGCATTCGTCGTGTAAGGAGTGGCGGGGATAGATGCAGAATAGATAGAAGAGCAGCCTGTTGCGTTGGCAATCATTTCACGGTCACCGAAGAGTTGGCTGACCAACTTCACATAAGGAGTCTCACCGCAGCCTGCACAGGCACCGGAGAACTCAAACAGAGGAGTAGCAAACTGACTGTTTCTCGGATTTGACTTGATGTCAATGAGATTCTGCTTGCTGGATACATTCTTTACCAGCCAGTCCCAGTTCTGAGCTTCTGCGACCATCTTAGGATCATCCGTTCTGAAAGGAACCATAGACAATGCCTTGTTTCCCTTCTTGCCCGGGCAAATATCCACACAGTTACCACAGCCGAGGCAGTCCATGACGGAAATTTCCTGACGGAAGTGCATACCCTTGATAGCTTGCGGTGCCAGAATAGGAATAGTGTCTCCCTTGCAACCCTTTACTTCTTCATCATCCATCACGAATGGACGGATGGCTGCATGAGGACAAGCAAAAGCACATTTGTTACACTGGATACAATTCTCGGAATTCCATACCGGGACAAAAGCCTCTACACCACGCTTCTCGTATGCAGATGTGCCATTTTGCCAGGTGCCATCAGTAGTCCCATTCTTGAAAAAGTCTGAGACTTTCAGCAGATCACCTGCCTGCGCATTGATAGGACGGACAAGCTCCTTAACGAATGCAGGAGCATCATCCTCTTTCTTTGCTTCATCTTTCAGGTTAGCCCATGCTGGGTCTACCGTAAGCTCCTTATACTCGTCACCGCGGTCAACAGCCTGGTAGTTCTTGTCGACAACGTCCTGGCCCTTACGGGAGTAAGACTTGACGATGAATGCTTTCATCTGATTGACGGCAAGATCCAGAGGAATAACCTTTGTGATGCGGAAGAAGGCACTCTGAAGGATCGTGTTGGTACGGTTTCCCAGTCCTATTTCATGAGCAATCTTCGTAGCATTGATATAATAAACTTTGATATTGTTCTTTGCGAAATAGCGCTTTACCTTATTCGGAATGAAGTTAACGAGTTCATCACCCTCGAAGATCGTGTTCAACAGGAAAGTACCGTTCTTGCGAAGCCCGCGTGTCACGTCATACATATACAGATATGCCTGTACATGGCAAGCAACGAAGTTTGGAGTGTTCACCTGATAAGACGAGTGAATCGGATCATCACCGAAACGCAGGTGTGAGCAGGTAAAACCTCCGGATTTCTTAGAGTCGTAAGAGAAGTAAGCCTGGCAGTATTTATTGGTATTATTACCGATAATCTGAACAGAGTTCTTGTTGGCACCTACAGTACCATCGGCTCCTAAACCGTAAAACTTTGCCTCGAAGACGGAGTCGCCACCCATTGGAATTTCAGGTACTTTGGGCAGAGAAGTGAACGTGACATCATCCACGATTCCTACCGTAAAGTGATTCTTCGGTTCCGGCATTTCCAGATTGTTGAATACTGAGATAATGTCTGCCGGAGTAGTATCCGCAGAACTTAATCCGTAACGGCCACCGACAATCACCGGTTTGCGAGGATCCTCATAGAGGGCACTCTTGACATCCAGATACAGAGGCTCACCCTCAGCTCCAGGTTCCTTGGTACGGTCAAGCACTGCTATGCGCTTTACGGTAGCCGGGATAGCCTTTCTGAGGAAATCTACTGAGAACGGACGGAAGAGGTGAACGGAAACCATACCGACTTTCTTGCCCTGTTTGTTCAAATAGTCGATAGCTTCACGCGCTGGCTCTGAAGCCGATCCCATCAAAATGATGATGTTCTCAGCATCTTGGGCTCCATAATAGTTGAAAAGGTGATATTCGCGACCCGTAATCTTGGAAATTTCACCAAGATAATGCTCTACGACTCCAGGAACCTTATCATAGTAGCTGTTACATGCCTCACGGTGTGTGAAGAAGGTCTCAGGGTTCTCGGCAGTACCCCGTGTGACAGGACGTTCCGGAGAGAGCGCACGGTCACGGAAGTGCTTGATGTCAGCCGGATCAACCAACTTAGCCAAGGCGTCCTGGTCGATTTCCTCAATCTTGTGGTATTCGTGAGAGGTACGGAAGCCATCAAAGAAATTGATGAAAGGAACGCTTGTCTTCAATGTTGACAGATGAGGAACAGCTGTCAGGTCCATTACTTCCTGTACTGATCCTGAGCAGAATATGGCAAAGCCGGTCTGACGACAGGCCATGACATCTGACTGGTCTCCAAAGATACTCAATGCATGAGTAGCTACTGAACGTGCAGCTACATCAAACACTGCAGGGAGGAGTTCTCCCGCAATCTTGTACATGTTAGGGATCATCAGCAGAAGTCCCTGTGAAGCCGTGAAGGTTGTCGTCAGTGCACCTGCCTGCAAGGACCCGTGGACGGCACCGGCAGCACCACCTTCAGATTCCATTTCCTGAACTGTAACCGTCTGCCCGAAGAGGTTCTTACGCCCTTTGGCAGCCCATTCATCTACATGCTCTGCCATTGGAGATGACGGAGTAATAGGATAAATGGCAGCTACTTCAGTAAACATATAGCTTACATGAGCAGCAGCTGTGTTACCATCACATGTGATAAACTTTTTTTCTTTAGCCATTTTTTAAATGATAAATTAATCTGTTTTTATATTTACTTATTGATTTCAAGGATTCAGTCAGCAGATATTCTTGTGTTCTCCTTTCTTTCGAAAGATGGATGTTGTCGTTTCGGCATATCTGTTCCAAGGATTTTACTCTTTTCTTAGGATGAAACCTGATCCTTTACTTATCTGTTTTGTTTTCTCTTGTTGTTTGGTCACTCAAAGTGTTTTAGTATAGAAATCCTAATAGCCAGAGTGGTATCTGTTTCCCCCTTCCTACTTCCGTATGATAACGGGCATAAATAATATCCGGATTCAATCTCAGTTTTCCCGGTGCTTTTGCATCACAGATTTTGAATTTAAGTCGGTCATCAACCATAAAATAATGACCTTTCGGGCCAATATTTACGATATGATCTTTGCATAATGCACTGATGAAGAAGGTCTCCATCAGTTCTTGGGTTTCTACTTTTACCGGATAGATGGCATACATCAGGTTGGGGTTCTGCATCATCACCTTCGCAGGTTTTTTAGGAAATCTCTGTCCTTGTGGATAGATGATATTGATGAGTCGTGCATCGGCAAGGTATTTGATATAGTTCATGACCGTTGCACGACTGGTCTTGATGCCATACGCTAGTTTGCTGATATTCGGTGCTTTGGGACCACTTACCGCTAGAAGATAGAAGAGTTTCTTGATTTTCGTGAGATATTTCAACTCTATCTGTTTGATGAGCAGGATGTCCACCTCCGTCATCATATTCATTGTTTTCAGTAGATTCTCCGAGAAGTCACGATGTTCCAGGAAGAAAGGGTAGAAGCCATGCTCGATATAATCCTGGAAGTACTTTATAGGACTGACCTCAGGTAAGATATCCTTGATGATATGCTCATGGTTTTCCAGAATTTCATCCAGTGCATAGGGGTGAAAATTATTACCGGTCTGAAGGTTGATAAATTCCCGGAAGGAAAATCCCCACAGGTCATAGCTCTTGACGATTCCCTTCAGCTCCGGGTAGTCTTCTTCGAGCCTCATGACACTGCTTCCCGTGAATATGATTTTCAGGTCGGGGTAGAGGTCATAGCATTTACGTAGCTCCCTGCTCCATTCCGGGTGCTTGAATACCTGGTCAATGAGCAGTACCTTCCCTCCGTCTTTGACAAAATCTCCCGCAAAATCCGTAATACTGTGTCCCTGGAAATAGAAGTTGTTCATATTGATATACAAACACCGGGGATCATTGCAGCCGAATTTTTCTAAAGCATACTGTAAAAGGAAGGTTGTTTTCCCTACGCCCCTTGTACCTACAATGCCAATCATCCGGTCGTTCCAGTCGATTTCGTCCATCAAAGTACGGCGTACTGGTGCATGAGTATGTTCCAGAAGATAGGTATGCGTGCGAAAGAAAGCATCTTCCATAATCAGAGTGCGTTTGTAAGATTTGTCTTTAAATCATTTTCGAGTTCCTCTTGCAAAGATAATACATATTTTCTGATTTGCAACCCCAAGATAGCAAAATATTGTAATTTTAGTTTTTTTTAGATTTAATTCTTCACTGATTTTTCTTATCTTTGCAGAGTACTATGGAAAGATTGCATATCTTTAATCCCGAGCATGACCTTGCCTTGGCCTGTAATCAGTGGCAGTATACACCACCCAAGGCCGCTATGCAGTTGTGTCATGACCTCAACTGGATACCTGCGATATGGGCCGATAGCGGAGACTATGTGGTGGTGGATGACATTTCTGCAGCCACGGCTTCCCGGTCCCTTTTGCAAGCACTGCTGCCTGTCGATTTGCCGGCTGTCCATTTTATTACCCCCCAGTCTTCCGAGTTTAAGACCTTGACCTGTTTTGAGAAGATTCCCTGCCAGGGGGGAGAGCTGGCCCGTCTTCATCATCAGATCCTGCCGTGGGGATGGGACCGGCCCGTCATCAGCCGGTTGCTGGGGCCGCAGATCGCAGAGGCCCGGTTCGTGCCAGAGGCGGGGGCAGCGGATGAAGGCCAGCTGCTTTTCAATGAACGATGGATTCGCATATTATCCTCCCGCCAATACTGGCGTGTCCTTCTCCAGGATCATGTAGACGAAGTGAATACCCCGGAGGAATTACGGTCCAGTATAGAGAGACATGGAGGAAGAGCTGTCTTGAAGACTCCCTGGAGCAGTTCCGGGAGGGGAGTGCATTTCGTCGACCTGTCCCGTTCACCTTCCGTTCCCGGCATGCCCTATCCTTGTCTGGTTGAGCCCTGTTATCATAAGGTCAAGGATTTCGCAATGGAATTTGAGGCTACTGCTGAGGGTACGGTGCGCTATCTTGGACTGAATCTTTTTCAGACCAGAGGCTCTTCCTATGTCGGAAACCTGCTGGCAGACGAGAAGGATAAAGAACAGCTCCTGATGAGGGGAACTGTTGGCCTCAGTTTGAGATCCTGCCGCCGAAAAGTGGAGGAAATCGTTGCTGGAAATATCCGTGGCCGTTATACAGGTCCTTTCGGTGTGGATTTTATGCTGGTTCGTGATGACTCTTCCGGTTGCTGCGAGGACAGCATCCACGTATGTGAATTAAATCTCCGCCGTACCATGGGCCATGTAGCCCTGGTGTTGTCGCGTTATGTGCATGGATCGATGAAGGTGGTGTTTGATGGTCATCATTATCAATTAAGGATAGAATCAGGAACAAACTTTAAAACAACTAATCTATGAAACAAAATTTTTATTCTTTCTGTGCTGCGGCACTTCTCACATTCATGCCGATCTTTTCCCTCTCTGGAAAAGCCCAGGCTGTCCAGCCTTATGTCAGTCAGGTGTGGAGCCCGGACCAGGGAGACGGAACCTACATCAATCCGGTGATTAATGCTGATTACAGTGATCCTGATGTTATTGCCGTGGGAGAGGATTACTATATGACGGCAAGTTCTTTCAACTGTATTCCAGGACTGCCGGTATTACATTCCAGAGATCTGGTCAACTGGGAGATCATTGGCCATGCCATTCAGAAGATAGCACCTGACAGCGTATTCTCTAAACCGTCTTATGGCAATGGGGTATGGGCGCCCAGTATCCGGTACCATAATGGTGAATTCTATATCTATTGGGGAGATCCTGACTATGGGGTGTTCATGGTGAGCTCCAAGGATCCGGAAGGACCATGGACTGCTCCTCATTGTGTCATTCCTGGCAAGGGCATGATAGACACGACCCCGTTATGGGATGATGACGGCCGTTGCTATCTGGTCAATGCCTGGGCTAACAGCCGCACACATTTTGCCAGTGTGCTGACTGTACGGGAACTGAATGCTGGAGGGACGGAGCCGGTGGGCAATCCCGTCATCGTATTTGATGGAAACGGAACAGAGAATCGTACCTGCGAGGGCCCCAAATTTTATAAGCGTCAGGGGTGGTACTGGATATTGTGCCCCGCAGGAGGTGTTTCCTCCGGTTTTCAGTTGGCCATGCGTTCCAGGTCACCTTTTGGGCCGTATGAGGCGAAAAAGGTACTTGCACAAGGCCGGACAAAGGTTAATGGTCCCCATCAGGGAGCCTGGATCCATACGGCTTTCGGAGAAGACTGGTTTATCCACTTTCAGGATAAAGGGGCCTATGGTCGTGTCGTTTTCCTGGAGCCTGTCCACTGGAAGGATAATTGGCCGGTCATCGGTAAGATCCCCTCCAACGGCTATTGTGGCGAGCCGGTTCTCCGGTATCGTAAACCCAGGACTGCCGGCGGAACAGTCAAGGAAAATCCTCAGGAATCGGATGAATTCAATTCTCCTCGCCTCGGATTACAATGGCAATGGCAGGCGGATTATGACCAGACCTTCGGGATGCCTACCTCTCTTGGAGTGTTCCGCCTTTTTACTTATGGCACAGACGGGACGATCTGGGACATTCCGAACTTACTCTTGCAGAAAACGCCTGCGGACCGGTTTACGGCAACCGCAAAAGTGGAATTTACGGCAAAGGAAGACAGGCAGTATGGGGGAATCATCATGATGGGACTGGACTATAGTGCGCTCGTTCTTGCACGGGCAGGGGACAGGTTCCAACTCCAGCAGATTACTTGCCGTCAGGCGGATCAGGGAGGGAAAGAAATGGTCCGATCACTGTTCTCCTTACCTCCGACCTCAAAAGATCATAATGGCTATCAGGAAGGCCTCCATGAGGCCGGTTATTTGCGCATGGCTGTCAGAGATGGCCAGGTGCGTTTCTTCTGGAGTACGGATGGGACGAATTTCAAAGAGGTGGGAAATTCCTTCCGGATGCGACAAGGGAAATGGGTCGGCGCCAAGATCGGATTCGTGGCTGAAAAACCTGCCGGGAAGTCAAACCGGGGGTGGCTGGACATCGACTGGTTCAGAATAACCAGGTGACTTATACGACGCCCTTCCCTTACCCAGACCTATAAAAACACAATTTCATGAGAACTAACACACCACTTCAGCGGGATCCCCTTTTGCGGATTGCGGTCATACTGGTTGCAGGCATTTGGACAGGGAAAGTCACTTCTGAACGGATTCCTGCCGGAACATGGATGATCCTGACCATAGCTCTTCTGTTGCTCGTCATTTGGCTTTTGCGTATCCATTTGAAAAGAGCAGATCCTTCCTTCAACGGCATCCCCTCAGCAGTCTTTCAGACCTGTTGTATTTTCATGGCGGTGTTTGCATTGGGAGCATGGGATGGTACAATGGCCCTGAAGTCTCATCGTCTTTTACCGGTGGGAAAGTCGTTTGAAGAGTATGCGATAGTTATCTCTCCGCCGGTCAGACATGGAAAGGTGGAACGGTGCGACCTTCTTCTTGCAGACGGATCCTCTGCGGGGAAGAAGATCAGAGCCAACTTTCTCAACACTCCTTTCGCCGTGAAGGAGGGTGCTGATGCTTCACGCTTGCGCGTAGGGGAAGGACTTGCAGTCCGATTGACGATTGAACAACCCTTTGTAAAGGAGTCTCGTAGTGGTAATTTTGACTATCCGCTATGGTTGAAAATCCATAATTTTGCAGGAACAGTATTCCTGCTCCCACAAGAATGGAAAAAGACCACTGTGGACCTTTCACATCTATCCTGCTATCAGCGGACGGTCCTGGTTGCCCTTCAGATGCGCCAGAAACTGATACGAAAGTATGCCAACATCGGGATCACCGGTCAGAGTGAAGCCGTGATGGCAGCCATGACACTCGGGGATAAGTCGGGCATATCCAGATCGACAGCCACTGCTTATTCCATTTCCGGCGCATCGCATATACTTTCTTTGAGCGGTTTGCACTTAGGAATTATCTATGGTATCCTGGTCTTTTTCTTCGGAGGGAGGAACCGCTGGTGGAATCAGATTGTGATCTTGCTGGCGATATGGAGTTTTACCCTTCTTGCAGGCTCCGGGCCGAGTGTCGTCCGTTCAGCCATGATGATTTCGATCTATGCACTGGTATCGCTGTTGAACCGTGATAAATTCAGTCTGAATACCTGGTCACTGGCTTTGATGATCATGCTGCTGGATCAACCATTGTATCTTTTTGATGTAGGCTTTGAATTATCCTTTATGGCCGTTTTGGGCATCCTGCTGGGTGTCAGGCTTTTTCCTGTTCCACTGAAAACAAGAGTTGGGAAGCGTTTTCGGGATCGTATTTCAAGATGGGCCTGGGGATTTGTTGTCGTATCCGTTTCCGCCCAGTTATGGACATTTCCCTTTGTGATCTATTATTTCGGACGATTTTCCTGTTATTTTCTCCTCACCAATCTGGTCGTGGTACCTCTAGCTACCACGTTGCTCTATCTGGTGTCAGGTGGTTTTATCCTTTACCTGTGGCCCGTCGCTGCACGTTTCTTGTTCATGCTTGCAGATGAGGTGTCAGGCAGCCTTAATCGCACGGTACAATGGATATCCTCATGCCCCGGGGCTTCCATAGAAGGAATTTGTATCAGTCAGGGACAAGTTGTGTTGATTTATCTGGCCTTGATTGGAATATCTGCATTGTTTTTTGTAACTTTGCGTCCGCAATGAGGTATTTTATCACTTTTGCCTATGACGGCACAAACTATCACGGTTGGCAGGTGCAGCCTAATGGGATCTCTGTCCAGGAGCGGCTTGACGGGTGTCTGTCCACTCTGCTCAGGAAGAAGGTAGAGACGGTGGGAGCCGGAAGGACGGATGCCGGAGTGCATGCCCGGATGATGGTGGCACATTTTGACTGGCCTGGAGAACTTGATGGTGAACAGTTGGCATACCGCCTGAACAGGATCCTTCCCTGGGATATTGCTGTGCAGGATGTCCGGAAGGTTGATGAACGACTTCATGCACGTTTCTCCGCCAAGTCCCGTCTCTATCGCTATTATATCCATCTGAGCAAGGATCCGTTTCTGAGACGCTATTCCTGGGAGATCCATTATCCTCTTGATTTCAGGATCATGAATGAGGGGGCTTCGCTGCTTTTGGGAGAAAAGGACTTTGCCTGTTTTTGTAAGGCAGGCGGAAATCAGAAAAACACGCGTTGTCTTGTCACAGAGGCTCATTGGGACCAGCAAGGAAACCAATGGATATTTACCATCCGGGCTAACCGGTTCTTGAGGAACATGGTCAGGGCGATTGTGGGGACACTGGTCGACCTGGGGCGTGGTCAGATTACCCTTCAGGACTTTGCCCGGATTCTGGCCAGTGGTTCGAGAAGTGATGCTGGGGAAAGTGTACCCGGTAATGCGTTGTTCCTGGAAGGAATAGCCTACTGAGGCTATCCTTACCGATAAAAAATAGAAAATATTTAGGATAATATAATGATGTGGCTTGTATTAGCATTTGTCTCAGCAGCTCTGCTGGGATTCTATGATTCCTTTAAGAAAGCAGCTTTATGCGGGAATGCGGTTATTACCGTACTTTTTCTGAACACTTTTTTCTGTTCCGTCATTTTTTTGCCCTTTATTCTTTTATCCCATTATACGACGGTGCTCGACGGCAGTATTTTCCACGTGGCAAGTGGAGGCTGGGAAGTGCAGAGATATGTGTTCCTGAAGAGTTGCATTGTCCTGGCAAGTTGGATTTTCGGTTATTTTGGAATGAAGCATCTCCCCCTGACGATCGTCGGACCTATCAATGCCACACGGCCGGTGATGGTTCTGGTAGGGGCCATGCTCGTGTTTGGCGAAACCCTCAATCTTTATCAGTGGATAGGTGTAGCCCTGGCTGTCACTTCGTTTTTCATGCTTTCCAGGAGTGGCAAGAAGGAAGGCATTGATTTCAAGCATAACAAATGGATCTATTTTATCGTCATTGCTGCCGTGCTGGGGGCTGTCAGCGGACTTTATGATAAATACCTGATGGCCAAGCCGGCAGATGGGGGGCTGGGACTTGACCGTATGCTCGTGCAGAGCTGGTATAATGTTTATCAGATGTTGATGATGGCAGTTGTTCTGCTGATAGCTGTCTTTAAGCCTTTTGCCCATTTCCGTAAGGGTAGGGCGCTGTTTCCCCAAAGTAAATTCCATTGGGACTGGGCCATACCCTGGATCTCTATCTTTTTAAGCGCGGCTGACTTTGCCTATTTTTATGCTCTGTCCTTGCCGGGAGCGATGATCTCTATCGTTTCCATGGTGCGGAGAGGGAGCGTGATCGTCAGTTTCCTGTTTGGCGCGGCTGTTTTCCACGAGAAGAACCTGAGGGCAAAGGTTGCAGATTTGATCCTGGTTCTCCTGGGGATGATCTTTCTTTATATTGGATCAAGATAGGATGCAGTATAAAAATCCTAAGCCAGATCTGCCGACAGCCGGAAACGTTTTGTCCTTTTCATCCCGAATGATAATCATTTTCAGTTAAAAGGATTCTGGAGAATCTGTCTGATCTCGAAAATGATAGAAAAAATGTTCTTTTTCTTTGCAATGTGATTGAAATATTGTATTTTTGCAAATATATCGTTCAATAGAATTGAATATGCAGAACATTTTTAAGGGTTTGGGTATTGCCTTAATTACTCCGTTCCATCAGGATGGTAGTGTAGACTATCAGGCTTTGAAAAAATTGGTGGAATATCAACTTGACAATGGTGCAGACTTTCTCTGTATCCTTGCTACTACGGCGGAAACGCCTTGTCTGTCACGTGAGGAAAAGGATAAGATTACGGAGGTGGTCAAGGAGGTGAACCATGGCCGCGTGAAGATCTTGAAATATTGCGGCGGTAATCATACTGCTGCCGTCATCGATGAGATGAAGTCTACGGACTGGACAGGTATTGATGGGATACTAAGCGTTTGTCCTTATTATAACAAACCCTCTCAGGAAGGACTTTACCAACACTTTAAAGCTATTGCGCAGGAGAGTCCTTTACCGGTGATCATGTATAATGTCCCCGGTCGTACGGGGGTAAACCTGAAGGCTGAGACACAAGTGAGGCTGGCTAAGGACTGTCCGAATATTGTTGGTGTAAAGGAGGCTTCCGGATCCCTGGAGCAGATCGATGAGATTATCAAGAACAAACCCGATAGTTTTGATGTCATCAGCGGTGATGATGCCCTGACTTTCTCAATGATTGCCAGTGGGGCAGTAGGCGTGATCAGTGTCATCGGCAATGCTTTGCCGAAAGAATTTTCCAGGATGATCCGTCTGGAATTGAAAGGACAATATGAGGCTGCCCGGAAAATCCATCATCAGTTTACAGAACTGTACAAATTACTTTTCGTAGATGGTAACCCTGCTGGTGTAAAGGCGTTGCTCAACGATATGGGATTCATTCAGAATGAACTCCGCCTACCTTTGGTGCCGACAACGATCAAGACCAAGGAACGTATGGCTGAAATACTGAAAGAACTCAGGAGGTAACCGTTTACCTGTAACAGGAGCATTTCCAGGACCTCATTTATAAGTCAGTAAAAAATAAAAAGATGTCAGAAGAGACTAAAAAGGTTATTCATGAGGTTACTCCTCTTATGTCGAAAGATGTACTTTACATTGCTGACCGCCATAAGAAAGAGTTTACTTATCCTATACATAATCATGATGCCTGTGAATTGAATTTTGTCGAAGGGGCTTCCGGTGTCAGACGTATAGTAGGGGATTCTCAGGAACTGATCGGCGATTATGATCTCGTGTTGATTACTTCAAGCCAACTTGAGCATGTGTGGGAACAATACCATTGCAAGAGCCAGGATATACACGAGATCACGATCCAGTTTGATTTCAGCTATGGAGAGGATACCCTTTTCGGCCGTAACCCTTTAGCTCCGATAGCCCGTATGCTGAATGAGGCGCGGAAGGGAATCAGTTTCCCTTTGAAAGCGATCATGAAAGTGTACCCTATGCTTACGGGACTCAGCCAGATCAGGGATGGTTTTTACGCGGTCCGGGAGTTTTTTACAATACTCTATGAATTGTCGAAGACAGAAGGCGCAAAGACCTTAGCTACAACTAGTTATGCTAAGGTGATGGTAGAGGATGATTCCCGCAGGGTACTGAAAGTGAAAGATTATATCTCAAATAATTATATGGACGATCTCCGTCTTCCGATGCTGGCAGATATAGCCGGGATGAGCCCTAGTGCTTTCAGCAGATTTTTCAAGCTCCATACGGGTCGTAACCTGAGCGAATACATCATAGATATGAGACTGGGGTATGCCACTCGTCAGTTGCTGGATACCACAAAAAGCATCAGTGAGATTAGCTTTGACTGTGGATTCAATAATCTTAGTAATTTTAATCGGATATTCAAGCGCAAGAAAGGTTGCTCTCCCAGTGAGTTCAGAGCCTATTACCACAAGACCAGAATTATTGTGTAGGTCTAGACGGTGATCTGAAATTCGAGGAAGGTGATCAGGTTGTAATCTCTCCTGCAATAGAGTGTGACATCATGATTCTCACCATGTGAGAATCCGTGTACCTGGCCTGCAAATACATAAGTTTGGTGATGGCAGCTTCTGCCGTGCTGTCATAGCCGCTGATCACCCCTGCATGCTGGAGTTGATACCCCGTATCATAACGGCTCATTTCCACTCTTCCACTGATGCACTGACTCACGTTTACGATCGTCACCCCACGGGAAGAGGCCTCTTTGAGGAGTCGTAATATCCATTGCATGTGAGGCGCATTTCCACTTCCGAAACTCCGCATGACAATGCCCTTGAGTTGCGGGTGATCCAGGATATGACGCATAATACTTTCTTCTATTCCAGGGAACAAACTGAAGACAATGACATTAGTATCCATCTTGAAATGGGGGATCATGGGTTTGGAGAAATCAGGCCGCAGGATATGATGTCTGTGAAAAGTAAAATTAACTCCTGCCTCGCACAGATGAGGATAATTGAATGAGTCAAAGGCATTAAACCCATCTGCTGCAATCTTCGTAGCCCTGTTACCCCGAATGAGTTGCTGGCTGAAATAGATGCATACCTCAGGAACTTCCGGAGTACCGTCAAGACGTCGGGCACTGGCTATCTCGATGCTGGTCAACACATTTTCCTTGCCGTCAGTCCGTAACAGTCCCATGGGGAGTTGGCTGCCGGTAAGAATGACCGGCTTGGTCAGGTTTTCCAGCATAAAACTCAATGCTGATGCTGTATACGCCATGGTATCAGTGCCATGGAGAATGACAAAACCGTCATGGTCGGGATAGTTGGATGAGATGATATGGACGAGTTGCCCCCAGTTCTGCGGATTCATATCCGAAGAATCAATAGGAGGAGTAAACTGATAGATATCAATATCGGCATCCACGTCCCTCAGTTCCGGCATAGACTCCCCTAAATGGTTAAAATCCAATGGTTCCAGAGCACCCGTCTGGGAGTTTCTGCCCATCCCGATAGTGCCACCTGTATAGATGAGGAGCACTTTGCTTCTTTTCCCGTTATTCATATCCGTTACCCTTATCTGACTCAGATCGTTTTCTGTTCATATCATAGCGAAATGCACTCTCGCAATCGTTTGCGTTAGTTTGCGTTGCAAATATAAAGCAAAATTTTCGGAATACAAAGAAATTCACTATATTTGCATAAGTATCTTGAAACTTAAAAACAAATAACTCTATCATGAAACAATTTATGAGTAAGGACTTCCTTCTGCAGACGGATATTGCCAAGGATCTTTTTCACAATCATGCGGCTAAGATGCCAATTATTGATTATCACTGTCATTTGATTCCTCAGATGGTTGCAGACGACTATCAGTTTAAGAATATTACTGAACTCTGGCTTGGAGGCGATCATTATAAATGGAGGGCAATGCGTACGAATGGCGTACCGGAAAAGTACTGTACCGGTGATGCTTCTGATTGGGAAAAATTCGAGAAGTGGGCTGAGACCGTTCCTTATACTTTCCGGAACCCCCTGTATCACTGGACTCATCTGGAACTGAAAACGGCCTTCGGTATCACAAAATTGCTGAGCCCGAAGACGGCACGTGAAATCTACGATGAGTGCAATGAAAAATTAAAGTTGCCTGAGTACAGTGCCAGAGGCCTGATGCGCCGTTATCATGTGGAATGTGTCTGTACGACAGATGATCCTATAGATGATCTGCGCTATCATAAAAAAACTCGTGAGAGTGGTTTTGAAATCAAAATGCTGCCAGCCTGGCGACCGGACAAGGCCATGAATATCGAGAAACCGGACTATGCGGAGTATATCAACAAACTCGCGGAGGTAGATGATTCCCATATTACCACTTTCCAGGAGATGGTCGATGCTTTGCAGAACCGCCATGATTTCTTTGCTGAGAATGGATGCAAACTGAGCGATCATGGTGTAGAGGAATTTTATGATGATCCTTATACGGATTCCCAGATTGAAATCATCTTTGAAAAAGCCATGCGTAAACAGCATCTTTCTGCTGAAGAGATACGGCAGTACAAGCATGCTTTTCTGAAGATCTGTGCAGAAATGGATGCGGATGCTGATTGGACCCAGCAGTATCATTATGGGGCGATCCGTGACAACAATACTTTGATGTATAAACAACTTGGCCCGGACACGGGGTTTGATTCTATCGGCGAATTCAATACGGCCAAGGCAATGAGTCATTTCCTGGATGATCTGAATACTGAAGGAAAGCTGACGCGTACGATCCTGTATTGCCTGAATCCCGGTGACAATGAGATGGTTGCTACGATGATCGGCAATTTCCAGGGAGGTGAACCCGGCAAGATACAGTTTGGTTCAGGCTGGTGGTTTAATGATCAACTGGATGGGATGACCAAGCAGATAAATGCTCTTTCTACACTTGGGTTGCTGAGTCGTTTTGTCGGGATGCTGACAGACAGTCGTTCCTTCCTGAGTTATCCACGTCATGAATATTTCCGTCGCCTGTTGTGTAATATTCTGGGCAATGATGTTGAGAACGGACTGCTGCCTGATGACCGCGATGCGCTGGCCAGAATGGTGGAAGATATTTCTTACAATAATGCACGTCGGTATTTTAAATTCTATTAAGGGATAGGTTGATTTAGAAATGATTAATAATATAATGTTTTTCTGATAACTTTGTCATCAGGAAAGGATAAGGGATGAGCAGAACGGGTTCGTCCCTTTTTTTGATTTCTTTTGTGAGAGGGGAAATCTTTTATCGGTGGAAGGGGAGACGGACTGCCGACTGGACCGGAAAGGTCTTTCCTGACGGACACGTATGAAAGACGAATGGTTATACACCTGTTCCGAAGAGATATGGCATGAGCCCGGAAGGGATCTTCTGATCCGGTCAGAAAGGGAGTTTGCCTTACTTCTCTGGTAAACATTTGATTAAGCCTTTTTGCCACGTTCAGCAGATAGATTTTATTGTATTTTATAGGTTAAAAATTTGCCGTTTTGAAAAATAAGACGTACTTTTGCAAGGATAAAAACGAAAAATTTTGAAGCAAAAATGAAAAAATGGTTCTGCGCGGTGCTTCTAGGATTGGCTGTGGTGATGACATTAGCCTTAGATGGTTGTTCCAGTTCGAAGGGCGTGGCATATTTCCAAAATGCCGATTCGGTGAGTTTGGCAGCATCCCGAGTGTTGTATGATGCCAAAATCATGCCCAAAGACCAGTTGACAATTACTGTAAACACGACCGATCCGGAGGCTGCGGCCCCCTTTAATCTCTCCGTTTCTGCTACGGTAGGAACCAGTGGACAGTTGAATAATGGCGGTGGCAGTAGTTTGCAGGGGTATCTGGTAGATAATGACGGTGACATTGATTTCCCGATCGTGGGGAAACTGCATGTGGTTGGGCTGACGAAAACAGAATGTGAGGATATGATCCGGAAGAAGATCCAGCCTTATATGGCAAAGGCAGAAAATCCGATCGTAACGGTCCGTATGGCCAGTTATCGGGTTACTGTTCTGGGAGAGGTCAAGAATCCCGGGGTCGTCCAGGTGCCGACGGAAAAGATGAGTGTTCTTGAGGCCATCGCCCAGGCAGGGGATCTGACCATTTATGGTAAGCGTAATAATGTGATGCTGATCAGAGAGGCTGCAGACGGGGAGAAATCCATCCACCGCTTGAATCTGAATGATGCCAATCTGATCAATTCTCCTTATTATTATCTTCAGCAGAACGACATCCTCTATGTACAGCCAAATGGGGTACAGGCAAGAAATTCATCCATTGGCAGTTCTACTAACATCTGGTTCTCCCTGGTGGGTATCATCACGTCAGTAGCTTCTCTGCTCGTCAATATTCTTCGGAATTAAGTGATGCTTAATGAAATGATATAATCATATTTTCAATCGTTGGTTTATGTGTGGTATTGTAGGTTATTTAGGAAAGAGACAGGCCTATCCGATCCTGATAAAAGGATTGAAAAGACTTGAATACCGTGGCTATGATTCTGCTGGAGTAGCCTTGATTAATCCAAAAGGAACCTTAAATGTCTATAAGACAAAAGGGAAAGTTTCTGATCTGGAAACTCTTTGCCAGGACAAGGATACTTCCGGTTGTATCGGTATAGCCCATACCCGTTGGGCTACCCATGGAGAACCTTCCACTGTAAATGCTCATCCCCAACTTTCTGAATCGAAAAATCTTGCCATCATCCATAATGGCATCATTGAGAATTATGCCGAGATCAAGAATAATCTGCTGGCAAAGGGGATGCATTTTACCAGTGATACCGATACGGAGGTACTTATCAACTTGATTGAATACATCCAGATCACGAAAAAAATAGATCTGTTGACTGCTGTGCAGATAGCTCTCCGTCAGGTAATCGGAGCCTATGCCATTGCCATAGTAGACAAGCATTGTCCCGATCAGATCATTGCTGCCCGTAAGGCGAGTCCGCTGGTCGTGGGGATCGGAAAGAACAAAGACGAGTTCTTCCTGGGTTCAGATGCCAGTCCGATAGTTGAATTTACCGATAAGGTCGTGTATCTTAATGATGAGAATATTGCCGTCATGAAATTAGGCCAGGACTTGAAGGTTGTTGATATTCATAACCTGAAGCTGAATCCGGAGATACAGACGGTGGATCTTGATTTAGGGCAGATTGAAAAGGGGGGATTTCCTCATTTTATGTTAAAGGAGATTTTTGAGCAGCCGGAATGTCTCAGAAATTGTATGAGAGGACGTATCGTCAACCGGATCGTAGAAACGACTGCGGTCAGTGAGGGGAAGAGCGGCCCGACAAAGAAAGAAACGGAAATGGGTATCGTCTTGAGCGCGATCACAGATCATAAGGAGCAACTGGTGAATGCAAAACGCATCATCATCGTCGCTTGCGGTACGTCCTGGCATGCAGGACTGATCGGAAAACAACTGCTGGAGGGTTTCTGCCGGATTCCCACAGAGGTGGAGTATGCCAGCGAGTTCCGTTACCGTAATCCGGTGGTCACCAAGGACGATGTCGTAATAGCTCTCAGTCAGAGTGGGGAGACCGCAGATACCCTGGCAGCTATCAAACTCGCAAAGGAGAGGGGAGCTTTTATCTTCGGGATATGTAATGCGGTGGGAAGCAGTATTCCACGTGTTACGGATACAGGTACCTATATTCATGTGGGACCGGAGATAGGCGTAGCTTCAACAAAGGCTTTTACTGGTCAGATCACAGTACTCATCATGCTTGCCCTGTCAGTCGGCAGGGAGAAGGGGACGATTTCTAATGACGACTATCAGAAGGTGATTAAAGAACTTTGGAATATTCCTGGCAAGATCAAGGAGGTCCTGCAGCTTAATAATGAGATAGCTGACCTTAGCCGGACGTTTACATACGCCACGAATTTCCTGTATCTGGGACGAGGATACAGTTATCCCGTCGCTTTGGAGGGTGCCTTGAAACTGAAAGAAATCAGTTATATTCATGCTGAAGGTTATTCTGCCGCAGAGATGAAGCATGGTCCCATTGCCCTGATAGATTCAGATATGCCCGTAGTCGTCATCGCCCCTCATGATGCGATGTATGCGAAGATCCTGTCGAATATACAAGAGATAAAGGCGCGTAAGGGCAGAATCATCGCTATTGTTACAAAAGGAGATGAGACGATCTCGAAGATTGCCGATGAGGTCATCGAATTACCGCCTACCATTGAGTGTCTGGAACCGTTGTTGGCCACGGTGCCCTTACAACTTTTAGCCTATCATATCGCCGTCTGCAAAGGCAAGAATGTTGATCAGCCCAGAAACCTGGCAAAATCGGTTACGGTGGAATGACATCAAACAAGGAGTGAAAACAATATCCTGATCATAAAAGGAGCCTATTAAAGAATTTTTTAAAGGGAGATTACTGGAAGATGGAAAAAGAAATTCATGAAGATTGTGGAGTAGCATTGATTCGGCTGCTTCAACCGTTGGAATATTATCAGAAAAAATATTCTTCATGGACTTATGGACTGAACAAGCTCTATCTGATGATGGAAAAGCAGCATAACCGCGGACAGGAAGGAGCGGGGATGGCTTGTGTCAATTTGGATTCCCAGCCCGGACACGAATATATGTTCCGTGAACGGGCGGAAGGCAGCAATGCCATTACGGAAATTTTCAATCGTGTCACTCAGAATTTCCACAGCATTCCGCCTGAGTTATTGAGGGATGTGAGTTATGCGAAACAAAATTTACCTTTTGCTGGACAACTTTATATGGGCCACCTTCGGTATTCAACTACCGGGAAGAGTGGCCTTTCTTATGTCCATCCTTTTTTAAGACGAAATAACTGGAAAGCAAAGAATCTCTGTATCTGCGGAAATTTTAATATGACCAACGTAGATGAGATCTTCAAGAAGATAACCGATCAGGGACAATGTCCCCGTATTTATAGTGATACCTATATCTTGCTAGAGCTCATGGGTCACCGTCTGGACCGGGAAGTGGAACGCAATTTTGTCAATGCGAAAGCTGAAGGGCTGACCAATCAGGACATTACCCGCTATATTGAGGATCATATAGAGATGAGCAACGTCCTTAAAAGTTCTATGAAGGATTTTGATGGCGGTTTCGTCATCTGCGGGCTGACAGGTTCCGGAGAAATGTTTTCGATGCGTGATCCCTGGGGAATCCGCCCGGCTTTCTACTATAAGAATGATGAAATAGTCGTCTTGGCTTCCGAGCGTCCTGTCTTACAGACCACCTTTGACCTGGAGTGTGAGGATATTAAGGAACTCCGCCCGGGGGAGGCTTTAATCGTCAATAAAAATGGGCATTGTAACCTGAAACAGATCCTTGATCCCCAGGGTGATCATGCCTGCTCCTTTGAACGTATCTATTTCAGTCGTGGTTCAGACCAGGACATCTATAAAGAACGTAAACAACTTGGGGAGCAATTGGTCGGTCCGATTACCAAGGCCGTCAATGGCGATGTAGACCATACCGTGTTCGGCTATATTCCCAACACGGCTGAGGTAGCCTATTACGGTATGCTGGATGGCTTCAAACGCTATCTGAATGAAAGGAAGATCAGCCAGATAGAAAGTCTTGGGCATGTCCCTACCCATGACGAACTGGTAAGGATATTGGATAATTATGTGAGGTCGGAGAAAGTAGCATGGAAAGACATCAAGTTGCGTACTTTCATCACGGAAGGCAATACACGGAAAGACCTGGCCAGCCACGTCTATGACATTACCTACGGGAGTTTGACACCATACGAGGACAACCTGGTCATTATCGATGACAGCATTGTCCGGGGAACCACTTTAAAGGAAAGTATCCTAAGAATCCTCGAACGGCTGCATCCTAAAAAGATCGTTGTAGTCTCCAGTGCACCTCAGATTCGTTATCCCGACTATTATGGCATTGACATGCCGAGACTGGAAGAGTTTTCTGCCTTCCGGGCCACCATCCAGTTGATTAAGCATAAAGGGAGGGAGCAACTGATAGAAGATACCTATGAATCCTGCAAGAGAGAGCTCCTTAAGCCAAAAGTTGAAATGCGTAATGTCGTACGTGATCTCTATGAGCCTTTCAGTGTAGATGAGATCAATGATGAAATGGTGGAGATGCTCAGGCCGGAAGGGATGAAAACACCTATCGAAATTGTTTATCAGAGCATGGATGGCTTGCATAAAGCAATTCCGGATCATAAGGGAGACTGGTATTTCTCCGGCAAATATCCTACACCCGGAGGAACGAAATGCTGTTTACAGGCCTTCATCAGTTATGTGGAAAATTCACGGGGCAAACAACTGGAAAAGAAGGGTTGATGCTCTTAAAAGAAAAAGAGGGAGCGGATAATGACCCTTCTGCTGATCAGCAAGAGCCAGGGCCCTGCCCCTCAAAGTTAAAAATAAATCATGAGTCTTAGCAATAGTTTATATAAATGAAGAACGTAACATTAGTCTTGTCAGATGGTACCAAATTCCACGGAAAGAGTTTCGGATACGATGCTCCTGTAGCAGGTGAAGTCGTGTTCAATACCGCAATGATGGGGTATCCGGAGAGCCTTACCGACCCTTCTTATGCCGGTCAGATGCTGGTGATGACCTTTCCGTTAGTCGGAAATTATGGCGTGCCCCCTTTCACTTTTGAAAAGAATGGCCTGCCTACTTTTATGGAGGGCAGTAAAATTTATGTTTCTGCATTGATCGTAAGCGATTACAGTGAACAATACAGTCACTGGAATGCCGTGGAGAGTCTTGCAGATTGGTTGAAGCGTGAGCATGTGCCGGGCATTACCGGTATTGATACACGTGAATTGACAAAGATATTACGGTCTCATGGAGTGATGATGGGCAAGATCCTCTTTGATGATGAACCGGATCGTATTCCCGAAGCCAATTATGAGGGAGTAAACTTTGTCGATCAGGTGAGCACGAAAAAGATTGTCACCTATAATGAAGGGGCTGGGAAGAAGGTTGTGCTTGTCGATTGCGGCGTCAAGGCAAATATTATCCGTTGCCTGATAGATCGTGGCCTGGAAGTGATCCGTGTGCCCTGGAATTATGATTATACGAATATGGATTTTGATGGCCTTTTCCTGGCAAATGGCCCGGGTGATCCTGATACGTGCAGTGCTGCCGTTGAGATTATCCGCAAGCAGATGAGCCAGAGCCGCAAACCGATCTGTGGTATCTGCATGGGGAACCAATTGCTGGGGAAAGCTGCTGGAGCTACCATTTATAAGTTGAAGTATGGACACCGTGGACATAACCAGCCGGTCCGTCTTGTGGGAACAACCCACTGTTATATCACGAGCCAGAATCACGGTTTTGCAGTTGATGCAAAGACCCTTGGAAGTGAATGGAAACAACTTTTTGTCAATATGAACGATGGATCCAATGAGGGTATCCGTCACCAGACCAATCCGTGGTTTACCTCTCAATTTCATCCGGAAGCAGATTCCGGACCACTGGACACAAGATTCATGTTTGATCAGTTTGTGGAATGCCTGAATGGAAAGGTCCCGTCATTATTGAACACTAAATAAAGGAGAAGACGATGAAAGACGAAAATATCAAAAAGGTACTGGTCCTTGGTTCCGGAGCGCTGAAGATAGGTGAAGCCGGCGAATTTGATTACTCCGGTTCTCAGGCCTTGAAAGCCCTCAGGGAAGAGGGTATTGAAACCGTTCTTATCAATCCGAATATCGCAACGGTCCAGACCTCTGAAGGTGTAGCTGATCAGGTTTACTTCCTGCCTATTCAACCCTATTTCGTGGAACGAGTGATCCAGAAAGAGCACCCGGACTGCATCTTTCTGAGCTTCGGCGGACAGACTGCCCTGAATTGTGGCGTGCAACTTGACCGCAGCGGAGTGCTGAAGAAATATGGTGTCCGTGTTCTGGGTACTCCTGTCAAAGCCATAATGGATACGGAAGACCGGGAACGCTTCGTGGAACGTCTGAACGAGATTGAGGTGAAGACGATCAAGAGTGAAGCATGCGAGAATATCCAACAGGCTCGACAAGCTGCCAGAGATGTGGGCTATCCCGTGATTATCCGTGCAGCGTATGCATTGGGCGGACTGGGCTCCGGTTTTGCTGATAACGAGGAAGAGCTGAATAAGATCGTTGAGAAAGCTTTCTCTTTCTCTCCACAGGTACTGGTAGAGAAAAGCTTGAAGGGATGGAAGGAAATAGAATATGAAGTGGTCCGTGACCGCTATGATAATTGTATCACTGTGTGTAACATGGAGAATTTTGATCCCTTGGGTATCCATACGGGTGAGAGTATTGTCATCGCTCCATCACAGACGTTGTCAAACAGTGAGTATCACAAGCTCCGTGCCCTGTCCATCAAGATTATCCGCCATATCGGGATTATCGGCGAATGTAACGTGCAGTATGCTTTTGACCCGAACAGTGAGGACTATCGGGTCATCGAGGTCAATGCCCGTCTGAGCCGTTCATCAGCCCTTGCTTCTAAGGCGACCGGGTATCCTTTGGCTTTCGTGGCTGCCAAACTCGGGCTGGGATATGGACTTTTTGAATTGAAGAATTCGGTGACAAAGACTACTTCTGCTTTCTTTGAACCGGCTTTGGACTATGTGGTCTGCAAGATCCCCCGCTGGGATTTAAGTAAGTTCAGGGGGGTCGACCGTGAGCTGGGCTCCAGCATGAAGTCCGTAGGTGAGGTGATGGCTATCGGCCGCAATTTCGAGGAAGCCATCCAGAAAGGACTCCGCATGATCGGACAAGGAATGCACGGTTTCGTGGAAAATAAAGAACTGGTCATTCCGGATATTGACGAGTCGCTGCAGGAACCTACGGATAAACGTATCTTCGTCATCTCAAAGGCAATGCACAAAAACTATACCGTCGATCAGATACACGGTTTGACTAAGATTGACAAATGGTTTCTCTACAAACTCAAGCATATTATAGATATAGATGAAAGACTGAAGAAGTGTAATATTAACACGCTGGATAAAGAGCTTCTGCGGACAGCAAAGGTTTATGGATTTACAGACTTCCAGATCGCCCGTGCTGTGGGAATGGAAGAAGAGATGTCCATGCATAAGGCCCAACTGGTCGTCCGTAATCTCAGGAAGAGTTATGGAATCTTGCCAGTCGTCAAGCAGATCGATACCCTTGCTGCTGAATACCCTGCACAGACTAACTATCTCTACTTGACTTATAGTGGTGTGAAGAGTGATATTAGTTGGGTTCATGACAAAAGGGCAATTATTGTGCTGGGATCAGGGGCTTACCGCATCGGTAGTTCTGTGGAATTTGACTGGTGTGGCGTGCAGGCGTTGAATACGATCCGCAAGCAAGGTTATCATTCAGTGATGATCAACTATAATCCGGAAACAGTATCGACGGATTATGACATGTGTGACCGGTTGTATTTTGATGAGCTGACCTTTGAAAGGGTGATGGACATCATCGACCTCGAATGTCCCTACGGGGTGATCATCTCTACAGGAGGACAGATCCCTAATAATCTGGCCATGCGCCTTGATTCTGTTAATGTCCCTATTCTGGGTACGGCTGCCAAGGATATTGACCGGGCTGAGGACCGGGCTAAGTTCTCTACCTTGATGAATGACCTGGGGATCAAGCAACCGGAATGGAATGCATTGACCAATATGGAAGATGTCGATCAATTCATACAGAAGGTGGGATTCCCTGTTCTCGTCCGTCCTTCTTATGTCCTTTCAGGGGCTGCCATGAACGTATGTTCCAATGAAGACGAACTGAAACGGTTCCTCAAGTTGGCTGCGAATGTCAGTGAAGATCATCCGGTGGTTATCAGTAAATTTATTGAGCATGCCAAGGAGATTGATTTTGATGGTGTTGCCAGAAAAGGAGAGATTATGGCGTATGCCATTGGTGAGCATATTGAGTTTGCCGGTGTTCACTCCGGGGATGCCACCATCGTGTTCCCACCGCAGAAACTCTATGTGGAGACCGTGCGACGCATCAAGCGCGTCAGCCGCCAGATAGCCGCTGCATTGCATATCAATGGTCCCTTTAATGTACAGTATATGGCCCGTGATAACCAGATTCTGGTCATAGAGTGTAATCTCCGTGCTTCCCGCTCGTTCCCGTTCCATAGTAAAGTGCTGAAGATCAACTTGATCGAATTGGCAACAAAGATTATGCTGGATGTGCCTGTCGAGAGGCCTAGCAAGAATCTTTTTGATCTGGACTATATCGGCATCAAGGCCAGTCAGTTTTCCTTTAACCGTCTGCAGAAAGCAGATCCGGTGTTGGGAGTGGACATGAGTTCGACGGGTGAAGTGGGCTGCCTGGGGGATGATTCCAATACGGCCCTTTTGAAGAGCATGCTTTCCGTAGGGCAACGTATTCCGAAGAAGAATATATTGCTGTCTACAGGCGATGCAAAGCAGAAAGCAGATATGCTGGATGCAGCCAAACAATTGGTGGAGCATGGCTACCGGCTTTATGCTACGGAGGGGACGAGCAAGTATCTTTCCGGCAATGGAGTGGATAATACGATGGTATATTGGCCTTCGGAGAAGGATAAAGAACCGCAGGCTTTATCGATGCTTCATCAGAAGAAGATAGATATGGTGGTGAATATTCCTAAGGACCTCACTCCGAAAGAGTTGACGAATGGGTATATGATCCGCCGTGCTGCCATTGACCTGAATGTACCTCTGATTACAAACTCCCGGCTGGCTTCAGCTTTCATCAATGCCTTTTGCAGTGTGAAACTTGATGATATAGATATTAAGGCTTGGAGTGAATATAAATAAACTTCCGGTGGGAGGTTCTCAAACTGGACATCAGTGGAGACCTTTGTGCTGAATAAAAAGTCCCCGATAAGTTTTTTTCTTCTTGTCGGGGCTTTTTTCGTTCCTGTGGGATGGTCAGGACGATAGAAAATCTGCATAAATCTAATTTTATTTAATGATTTGAAATATTTAACTTTCGTTATCAGTTTGCAAATCATTGATTCACAGTATATTACAAGATTGTTACAGATGATTCGAAAAAAAGTTCTAAAAAAATGAACGCCGTATTAAAAAAATACTTATCTTTGCAACGTTTTAATAAACAAATGTTGTTTTACAGATTTAAAAAGCAAAGAAAATGAAGAAATTACTTTTAATGTTCGTAGCTATCGCAGCTATCTCTTTTGCATCTTGTGGTCACAAAACAGCTAAGGCTCCTGCAAAGGATTCTGACACTGTAGCCGTTGATTCTTCTGCAGCTGACACTACTGCCGCTGATACAACTGCTGCTGATACAGCTGCTGCACAGGCTAAGTAATCAGATTACTTAACGAACTGAAAAATTTAGAGAAACTCCGCTGAAGGTTTTACCTTCAGCGGTTTTTTTGTCCCTATAAATTTGTATATTTTGACAACTTGCCGTATCTTTGCATCTATATGGATACGAGTTTTCTTCAGGGCAAAAAAGCCCTTTATTATACTTTGGGTTGTAAACTCAACTTTTCTGAAACATCAACTTTCTCCAAGATACTTCAAGGAAATGGAGTGGTGCCGGTAAAGAAGGGTGAGAAAGCTGATCTATGCCTGATCAATACTTGCTCAGTGACTGAGGTGGCTGATCATAAATGCCGTCAGACCATTCATAAGATGGTGCGGGAAAACCCGGATGCTTTTATAGTCGTTACGGGTTGTTATGCCCAATTGCAGCCTCGTAAAATAAGTCAGATCAAAGGAGTAGACTTAGTCCTGGGTTCAAACGAGAAATCCAGTTTGCTTGACCGGCTGGCTGAGGCATGGCAGGAACGTGCAGCCTTGGATGCAAAGGACCAGAACCCCAATGAGCATCTTCATGCCTTTCACCGTGTGAAGACAAAGGAGATCAAAACATTCCAGCCCTCTTGCAGCAGAGGTAACCGCACACGTTACTGGTTGAAGGTCCAGGACGGATGTAATTATTTCTGTACCTACTGTACGATTCCTTATGCCCGTGGCTTTTCGCGGAACCCATCCATTGCTTCACTTGTCGGGCAGGCAGAACAGGCTGTCCATGAGGGAGGGAAGGAAATCGTCCTGACTGGTTGTAATATCGGCGATTTTGGCGAAACGACCCATGAGTCGTTTCTTGATCTCGTGAAAGCTCTTGACCAGGTAGAAGGTATCAAGCGTTACCGGATCAGTTCTCTGGAGCCTGATCTCTGTTCGGATGAATTGATTGATTATTGTGCACAGAGCAGAGCCTTTATGCCTCATTTTCATATCCCGTTGCAAAGTGGCTCTGACCAGGTGTTGAGGCTCATGCACCGTCGTTATGATCGGGCTCTCTTTGCCCATAAGATCAATTTGATTAAGGCGAAAATGCCCGATTCTTTTATTGGAGTGGATGTTATGGTGGGATGCAGGGGAGAACGCCCGGAGTTTTTCGAGGATTGCTATAACTTCCTGGAGAATCTTCCGGTTACCAAACTCCATGTGTTTCCTTACAGCGAACGTCCTGGTACGTCAGCCCTGGCTATCCCTTACAAGGTCAGTGAAGAAGAGAAGAAAGAGCGTTCCAGGCGTCTTCTTGAACTCAGTGAACAGAAAGAACAGGCTTTTTATGCTGCCCATATCGGAAAAGATGCTGAAGTATTGTTCGAGAAGTCTGATAAGGGTAAACCTATGCATGGGTTTACAAAAAATTATATCCGTGTAGAATTGCCGGCTGAAAAAGCCTGTAAAGAATATGATAATGAATTGATCCAAGTCCGTCTTGGTAATTTTAATAGCGATAAGACAGCCTTAATGGCTGAGGTATATGGATTTAATAAATAAGAATTCAGGCGTTGGAGGCATTTCTTGCAGGAGTTAGAGAAATAACCAGGCAAGAACAGACCTTTAAATACTGGTGGCACAGAAATCCCATAGAGGTTTCTGGTATTCGAGAGAGCATGAAACATAAATTTTCAAACCATAAATGATGGATAAAATAGCAATTGTTATCCTCAATTGGAATGGGAGCAGAATGCTGAGCCAATATCTTCCGTCCGTTGTAGAGTATTCACGGATGGATGCTTCTGTCTGGGTAGCTGATAATGCCTCGACTGATGATAGCCTGGATTTGCTGAAGGTACAGTTTCCGATGGTCAGAACATTGGTGTTTGATCACAATTATGGTTTTGCAGAAGGGTATAACCGGGCTTTGGAACAGATTAAAGCCCAATATTATGTACTCTTGAATTCTGATGTGGAAGTTTCTCACCATTGGCTGACCTCGATGGTGGAATATATGGATGTTCATCCGGATGTAGCTGCCTGTCAGCCGAAAATACTTTCAGAGCGGGATAAGGATTCCTTTGAATATTCCGGCGCCTGTGGCGGATTCCTTGATAAGTATGGCTATCCTTTCTGTCGTGGCCGTATTTTCAATACCGTCGAAGAAGATAATGGGCAGTATGACTATACCATGAACATCTTCTGGGCTACAGGGGCTTGCCTGATGGTCCGTTCTGAGGATTACTGGCGCGTTGGCGGTCTGGACCAGCGCTTTTTCGCCCATAATGAAGAGATTGACATGTGCTGGAGATTTCGTGAGGCAGGTCTCCGGGTAGTCTGTGTTCCGGAAAGTGAGGTTTATCATGTCGGTGGAGGGACTCTTCCCAAAGGAGATTCGCGGAAAACGTACCTGAATTTTCGCAATAATCTCACCATGCTCTATAAAAATCTCCCGGATGATGAACTGGGGAAAGTGATGAGAGTACGTTGGTTTCTGGACTATCTGGCAGCTTTTGTGACACTGATCTTTCATCACAACTTCGGAGATTTTAAGGCAATCTTCCAGGCACGAAGAGCTTATAAGAAATGGAGAAAGGATTTTGACCGGGATCGTGAGCAAATCCGGAAATCACGCGTTCAGGACTCTATACCTGAACGTAAGAACTTCTCTATTGTGTGGCAATATTATTTCAAGAGGCATAAGACCTTTGACGAGTTGAATTGTGACTGATGGACAAGGCTAGCCCTGTCCGGAAGGTTGTACGCTAAAGTTGCAGCTCTCTGCCCATGAGGGTAGATTTACACCTCTCTGAGGTGACAGATAGATCTGAAAAAGAATCAAACTATTTATAATACTACTAGACGATGAACAGAAAATTGATTTTATGGGGATTGTTGGCTTTGAATGCAATGCCGATATTTGCCCGGAAGACACTGACAGTCAGGGTCGTGAATCCTTCCAGGCTGGAAAAGACCGATGAACCTGTCATTATTGACTTGCATCAGTATGGAGAAGTGGATTCAGCCACTGTTACTTTTCAAGGACAGCAGCAGCCCTATCAACTGGATGATTTGAATCATGATTGCAAATATGATGAACTATGTTTCCTGACGAATTTACAAAAAGGTCAGGAAAAAACTTATCAGGTCAACTTATTCGACCATGGCACACCTGAAACTTTCAAGGCCCGCACCTATGCTGAGCTTGTCGTTCCGAGCAAGAACAAAAAACTGGCAAAGAACCAGCAGGATATTTATCTAAGATGTCTTTCTTTTGATAAGAAAACAAAGGATATTTATCATTTCGTGCATTCCCACGGACTTTGCTTTGAAAGTGAACTCATTGCTCTCCGTGTCTATTTTGATAATCGTCAGACCGTTGACGTATACGGAAAAAAGCATAAGCAGCTGGAACTCTTCGATACTCAGTTTTATCCTTCTGCTGCCCAGTTGGCGCAAGGATATGGAGATGATGATTTGTGGGTGGGAGATACCTACGGTCTTGGGGCCTTACGAGGATGGGACGGTCACCAGGAACGGCTGTTCGATCACGTGGGCTATCAGGAACAGAGAGTCGTTGCCGAGGGACCTTTACGTGCCATCGTGGAAGTTGTGGACAATGGATGGGTCCCTGCGCCGGGGATGAAAATGGTGAATGCAACTATCCGCTATACTATTTATGCAGGTCACCGTGATGTGGATGTGGATGTTTTTTTCGATAGGAATGCCGAGGATGAACATTTTGCAACCGGACTGATTAATGTGAAGAACTCTACAGAATTCAGTGATCAGAAAGGTCTTCGCGGATGCTATGGAACAGATTGGCCTACTGGCAAGGATGATGGTGTTCATCATTTGGAGACCGTCGGCCTGGGAATTTATATTCCGGAACAGTACCTGCGGAGGGAAGTGCCGGCAACCTTGAAAGATTATACTGATGTGGTGAAACCGGTGGGAAACAGTCTCCATTACAAGATCGCTTGCACCAGCAAGAAAGAGGACTTCGGCTTTAAGGATGGCAAGGCATGGTTCACATGGCTGAAAGATTGGAAGCAGCAGAATTTAAATCCGATTACGGTCACGATTGAGTGATGGCCTTGTATCGGTAAGGTATATACAAAAAAGCAGGAGGACAGATAACATGTCAGAATATTATCGTGATTTCGGGAGTTGGATCCGTATGAGATTTCCTTATCGCGTTCAGAAAATTTCCATTGATGCAGGTTTTACTTGTCCTAACCGGGATGGAAAAATCTCCCGGGGAGGATGCATCTATTGTAATAACCGGTCTTTCAGTCCTTCTTATTGCGATTACCGAAAAAGCATTACACAGCAGTTGGAAGAGGGGAAGACCTTTTTCTCACGAAAATATCCGAAGATGAAATTCCTGGCTTATTTCCAGGCTTATACCAATACGTATGATACCCTTGATCATTTGAAAGCTAAATATGAAGAAGCCCTGAGTGTCAAGGATATTGTAGGGATCGTTATCGGTACACGCCCCGATTGCGTCAGTGATCAATTACTCGATTATCTTGAAGAACTCAGCCAGCGTACCTTTCTCATCGTTGAATATGGAATCGAGTCAGCCAATGATGCAACCTTGAAACGGATTAACCGTGGTCATAATTTTGCTTGTACACAGGAAATGGTACGGAAAACCCATGAGCGGGGTATTCTGACGGGAGGACATATCATCTTGGGCCTTCCCGGTGAGGACCGTGAGGAGAGCCTGAGGCAGGCACCCCTTATCTCTTCACTGCCCCTTGATATTCTGAAGATCCATCAACTTCAAATACTGAAAGGCACTCGTTTGGCCGCGGAATATGCCGTACATCCTTTTCCTGTCTATTCCGTGGAGGAATACATCGATCTTATCATTGATTATATCCATCTTCTCAGGAAGGACCTTATCCTGGAACGATTTGTCAGTCAGTCTCCTAAAGAGATGCTGATAGCGCCCAGATGGGGACTGAAGAATGATGAATTTGTCAATCTTCTCCATCAGGTCCTTCAAAAAAGAAAAGTTTGAAAAAGGGACGGTTTTTCAAAGCCGTCAAAACCTGTTTTCAATAGCATTATACGTTGAGGGGATTGCAGAAGATAGGCACGAAAATGCGCCAGTCTGGTCTTTAATAGTTACCACTGTCATCATCGTCGGCAATATCTTCGGCTTCAATATTCAAGTCTTCCGGATTGGCATCATAAGTTGTGCGGTAGCTCTCTTCCGTGAGTTTGTCATCATCAAATTCATCCTCATCCTCATCCGAGTCATTATAATGATCCGTGTTTCCTTGAGTCTTTTCCGTGGTATCCTCCTTTTCGCTTTCCTGTTCTTCTTTCTTGTCAGGATCCTCAGGCGCTTCGAATTTCATGTGAATTTTTTCCGGTTCCGGTTTTTCCTTGGCAAAGATCGCTTCCACCCATGTTCCCTTTGGAATCTCCAGCACCTCATAGCCATCCTTGACCTTTTTCTCATAAAGGCCGCCAGATTTATGAAGACGGTCTTTAGGAAGAGTGGTTGTGCTGATATCAAATCCACTTTCAATAATATCCTGGATACTCTGTGGCAGGCTTTCCCATCCACCTCCGAAATTCCGGTTGAGCACTTCCATCAGTTTGATGGCAGAAATATGATGAATATTTTCGTATGTGAGATCAGTGACCCTCAGGATAGGACGTTTTCTGATGGCCCATTTGACCTTCTTGTCATCATTGACACGTACGGTGCCGATTTTATAACCATTCGATTCATACTTCTTTATCACCTCTGGTTTGTCGACTTGAATCTCCTCGACGTAAAAGGCACTCCGGATTATATCCAGGTAACGACGCATGTTATCCTTTAGGTCAGCATCTTTTCCGGCTGATTCCCACATGCGAAAAATATCATTCTCCTGGATGTCCCAAATATTGCTCTTGTTTAATGTCTTTAAAGTTAAAGTTTTCTCTTTCTTCATAACCTTATATTTTGGGTGCAAAAGTAATTACTTCGCATTAAAATCCCAAATTTTTCCCGTAGATTTTTTTGCATATCCGCGAGATATTTTTTATTTTTGTCTCTTGAATGACAGAACCTTTAGCTGAAAGAATGAGACCGCGCTCGCTTGACGACTTTGTCGGACAGCAGCATCTGGTAGGGCCGGGGGGAGTACTCCGTAACATGATAGATTCCGGTCGTATTTCCTCTATGCTCTTATGGGGACCTCCCGGAGTAGGAAAGACTACTTTGGCAAGAATTATCGCTCATAGGATGAATGTGCCCTTTTTCACGCTCAGTGCAGTGACTAGTGGTGTAAAAGAGGTGAGGGATATTATTAATAAGGCGAGAGATAAAACCCTCTTTCATCAGGCTTCACCTATCTTGTTTATTGATGAAATTCATCGCTTTTCCAAGAGTCAGCAGGATTCCTTGCTGGGCGCTGTTGAGGACGGAACGGTGACCTTGATAGGGGCAACGACTGAAAATCCGTCTTTTGAAGTGATCAGGCCCTTGTTGTCACGCTGCCAGCTCTATGTCCTGCATCCTTTGGAAAAGGACGACCTGAAAAAACTTCTTCTCCGAGCCATCTCGCAGGATGTAGAACTCAAGAAAAAGAAGATCATTCTTCAGGAGAGTGGCGCCCTGTTAAGGTATAGCGGTGGAGATGCCCGGAAACTTCTCAATATCCTTGAACTCGTCGTAGAAGTAGCAGGAAGTGACACTGTTGTCATTACTGATCAGGTTGTGGAGGAACGTCTGCAGAAGAATCCGTTGGCTTATGACAAGCAGGGGGATATGCATTATGATATTATTTCTGCATTCATTAAAAGCATCAGGGGAAGTGATCCTGATGCAGCATTATATTGGCTTGCCCGGATGATTGAGGGGGGAGAACAGCCTGAATTTATTGCCCGCCGGCTGGTTATCAGTGCCGCTGAAGATATTGGCCTGGCTAATCCGAATGCCCTTTTGCTGGCTAATGCAGCATTTGATGCAGTCATGAAGATCGGATGGCCGGAAGGCCGTATTCCATTGGCTGAGGCTACGGTGTATCTGGCAGCGAGCCCGAAAAGCAATTCTGCTTATTTGGGAGTTGATTCTGCTCTCCAACTGGTAAAGAGAACCGGCAACCTCCCTGTACCTCTGCCTATACGTAATGCACCGACTAAACTGATGGCAGATCTGGGGTATCATGACGGATATAAATATCCTCATGATTATCCTGGACATTTTACCGAACAGCAATATCTGCCGGATGAGGTCAAGAGTGCGAGGATATGGCATGCTCAGCATAGTCCTGTGGAAGAGCATCTGTATCAATGGATGAAGACTTGCTGGGGGCAACGTTTTGAGGATAAATAATAATCTTTTGCCTGTCAACTGAATTAAAATAATTGAAACGGGCATCGGAAATAAAAAACAGTGATCATGAAAATAGTAGAGTTAGATGGTTATGCCGTCAATCCCGGTGATCTCTCTTGGGATGAACTGAAGGAAATGGGTGAGATGGTGATCTATGATCGTTCGGCACCTGGGCAGGTTGTAGAGCGTGCAAAAGATGCAGAACTGATTATGACCAATAAAGTGCAAATTACGGATCAGGTCATGTCACAGTTACCTAAATTGAGATATATTGGTATAATGGCGACCGGAATAAATGTGGTGGATATTGTCGCAGCCAGGAAACGGGGCATCATCGTGACAAATATCCCTTCTTATAGTACAGACAGTGTGGCACAGATGGTGTTTGCCCATATCTTGAATATTACCAATCAGGTGGACCATTATGCAAACCTAAATCGTAAGGGACGCTGGAGCCATAATCAGGATTTCTGTTACTGGGACAGCCCTATCATAGAACTTGCCAATAAGACAATCGGAATAGTCGGCCTGGGCCATATCGGCACTGAGGTGGCGAAGATTGCACGGGATTTCGGGATGGATGTTTTTGCCTATACCAGCAGGAATGCTACTGATCTGCCAGCAGGAATACAAAAGACCTCTTTGGATGGCCTGTTTGGGGTAAGCGATATTCTTTCTTTGCATTGTCCCTTGACTCCTGGTACGAGAGAGATGATCAATAAAGAAAGTTTGAAGAAAATGAAAAGAGGGGCTATCTTGATCAATACTGGACGGGGACCTCTGGTCAATGAACAGGATGTTGCTGATGCCTTGAAGAGTGGCCAATTAGGTGCCTATGGAGCAGATGTCATGGTGTCTGAACCACCGTCGGCTGACAATCCTTTGTTCCTGCAGCCACATGCTTATCTTACTCCTCATATTGCATGGGCTTCCAAGGAAGCCCGGATGAGGCTGATGAAAATATGTGTCGATAATGTCAGGGCTTTTCTTGCCGGACATCCTGTTCATGTCGTCAATCAATAAACGTTAATGTTCTTTTCCTGTCTTTGCAGAAACAGCACTGTTGATGGCATGGCAAAGAGCTGTCAACTGGCATTTTGCTAAAGAGAATGGATTCTTTTATTCATAAGATAAAAAATGCTTTATCCTGATCCCCAATTTGTCTCAACACTTCAGAAAGTCATTGAGTTTATAGGTACTTTCGCTTTTGCAGTTTCCGGTATTCGGCTGGCGGCTACAAAACATTTCGATTGGTTTGGCGGTTTCGTCTGTGGTTTTGCCGTCGCCATAGGAGGGGGGACCATTCGTGATGTCATGCTGGGCGTCACTCCCTTCTGGATGACTTCTTCCATTTATATTCTTTGTACTTTCTTAGCTCAGGCCATCGTTATTGTTTTTCATAAATACCTGAAAAGACTGGATAATACCTGGCTTATCTTTGACACTCTGGGACTTGCCCTGTTCAATATCGCCGGGATCCAGAAGTCTCTGGCCCTGGGATTTCCTTTTTGGGTAGCTATTGTCATGGGATGTATTACTGGTGCGGCCGGAGGAATTATCAGAGATGTCCTGCTCAACATAGAACCGGTCATCTTCCGTAAGGAGATCTATGCTTCTGCCTGTCTTGCGGGAGGATTGATTTACTGGGTCCTCTATTTGCTTAAAGTGAATATCGCGATAACAGCAGTCTCAAGTTTTTTAGTGGTCTGCATCATCCGTTTCCTGGCAGTAAAGTATCATATCTCTTTACCGATATTGCATGATGAAGAACAATGAAAACAAGAGATGATAGGGAAAAGTGGTTCAAATAATATTGTCGTTTTGTTGACGATAAGAAAGAATCATAGTCACTGATTTTTATGACGATAGTCACTTGTGGACGATATGGTGCATTTTGCCCCCCTAAAATGGTGCATTATGGTACCCCAAAATGCACCATATTGCTCCTTAATGACTATACCCCCTGAATCAAGCGTCCAGGTCAGGGACATTAAGACCCTGTAATCATATTTATACTGTAAAAAGGTATCTTTTCAATGATGAGCGGGGTACGGGAATCGAACCCGCCTCCCAGGCTTGGGAAGCCCGTACACTACCGATGTGCTAACCCCGCAATAACAATGAGAAAAGATAACTGAACATTGTTGAGCCGATACCCGGACTCGAACCGGGGACCTACGCATTACGAATGCGTTGCTCTACCAACTGAGCCATATCGGCGATTTGCGACTGCAAAGGTAATCAAATTTATTTAAAAAGAAAAAAGGAGAGCGGGGAAATTCTGACTTTAACGTCTGTTAAGAATTCCCCGATCTCCTTTTTCTGAGCCCCCTGTAGGTAGTTCTATTTCACCTGTGGTGTTTCCTGCGTTTGAATTTCCATCTTAGGCAAAGGACTCTCCTTAAAAGTCAGTTCGTCTTTATTAGGGTTCTTGCCAATGGAAATCTGTGCCCCTTGCTTGATGTTACCGTTGAGGATCTTTTCGCATAGTCCATCCTCAATATACTGTTGGATGGCGCGTTTCAGAGGACGGGCGCCAAACTGCACATCGTATCCTTTGGTTGCTACAAATTCCTTTGCCTTATCCGTAATCTGGATATGATAGCCAAGGTCATTGATGCGCTTCGACAAACTGATCAACTCTAAGTCGATGATCTTCTTGATAGAGTTCATATCCAACTGGTCGAAAGTAATGATTTCATCGAGGCGGTTAAGGAATTCAGGAGAGAACTGTCTGCTCAGACTCTTCTGGATAATGGAACGGGCATACTGCTTGTCATACTCATTATTTGCCAGGCCCTGGGTCCCTGCAGCATTGAATCCTATTCCGCGTCCGAATTCCTTCAGTTGTTTCGTACCGGCATTGGAGGTCATGATGATCACGGTGTTGCGGAAATCTACTAGCCTTCCATTCCCATCCGTGAGGCGCCCCTCATCGAGTACCTGCAGCAGAAGATTGAATACATTGCCATGAGCTTTTTCGATCTCGTCAAGTAAGACGATGGAATAGGGATGTCTGCGAACCTGCTCGGTAAGTTGCCCGCCTTCTTCATAGCCGACATACCCCGGGGGAGCTCCGATAAGTCTGGAGACATTGAAACTTTCCGTATACTCACTCATATCTATCCGGATGAGTGCGTCCGTAGAGCCGAACATCTGTTCAGCCAGTTTCTTGGCAGTATAAGTTTTACCTACACCCGTTGGTCCCAGGAACATGAAGGCGCCGATGGGGTGGTTCGGGTCTTTTAACCCTACACGGTTACGCTGGATGGCCCTTACCAGAGTATCGATGGCAGTATCCTGACCGATGACTTGCTTCTTGAGTTCAGCAGACATCCTGCGAAGCCGGATACCTTCGGCCTCTTCCATTTTCTGGACAGGGACACCTGTCATCATTGAGACGACATCAGCCACTTGAGGTTCATCAACGACGACTTTCTCGCCTGTTTCACCTTTGGCCCATTTATCCTGAAAGTCTTGCAACTGCTGTTCCAGTTCCGTCTGGCGGTCCCTGTAGCTTGCTGCCAGTTCGAAATTCTGACTCTGTACGGCATTTTGCTTCTTTTTCTTCACCTCTTCGATTTCTTTTTCCCTCTCGGTGACCTCTGGTGGGATCTTTGCATGCTTGAGATGAACCCTTGACCCTACTTCATCCAGAACATCAATAGCCTTGTCCGGGAAAAAGCGATCCGTTACATAACGGTCTGTCAGTTTGACACACGCCTTGAGCGCCTCATCTGTATAACTCACATGGTGGTGCTGCTCATATCTGTCCTTGATATTGTTAAGGATCTGCAGCGTTTCCTCCGAGTTTGTTGGGTCAATGAGCACTTTCTGGAACCGGCGTGCAAGTGCTCCGTCTTTTTCTATCGTGTTCCGGTACTCATCAAGGGTTGTTGCCCCAATGCACTGGATGGTGCCCCTTGCCAAAGCCGGTTTTAAGATGTTGGCAGCATCCATGCTTCCCGGTGTAGCTCCAGCTCCGATGATCGTATGGATTTCATCAATAAAGATGATAATATCCGGGTTCTTCTCCAGTTCCTGGATGAGGGCACGGATCCGTTCCTCGAATTGTCCCCGGTATTTGGTTCCTGCAACGATGCCCGTCAGATCGAGACTGACCAGACGCTTGTTGAACAGGATCGGAGAAGTATGATGCTTTACGATCAACTGGGCCAATCCTTCGACGATAGCACTTTTGCCTACTCCGGGTTCACCTATTAATATAGGATTATTCTTCTTTCGTCTTCCCAGAATCTCGATAACCCTTTCTATTTCCTTTTGCCGGCCCACAACCGGATCAAGTTTATCTTCCAGTGCAGCCTGGGTGAGATCCGTTGAAAACTTGTCGATCACCGGTGTCTTACCGTTTCCTCGACGTGTTGTGATGGTCGGATTAGCCTGAGCAGAATTGTTTCCACTGTCATCTTGAAAATTGAAAGAGGAATCATCGTCATCCTCATCCTCATCAGGCAGTTGAAGTCCATCCTGGGCCGGTTTTGCCATTTGCCGCACATAAGTGAGCGTGTCTTGATAGTTCATGTGATTATATTCCAGTACTTCTTTAGCCCCGTTATTTACTTGATCATGCAATATGGCCAGAAGGACATGCTGCACATCTACCAGATTGGTATGCTGTACGCGGGCTTCCAGTACAGCGAGTTTCAAAATATTGCTGGCTTGTTCATTCAACACGAGTTCTGAGGTGATCAGCAGTTCTGACAGTTCGTCTTCCCTGACTTTATCCTCAAGTTCCGCCTTTACGGCTTTCAAATTTAGATGGAAGCGCGCAAAAAGAGCAGGAATGATCCCCTTCTTCTCCCTTAACATAGCGAGAAGAATATGCTCGGGTCCTACCGTTCTACTTTCAAGACGGCTAGCTTCTTCGCGGGAAAAGGCGAGGATTTCAGATACCTTTGGTGAAAATTGACTAGTCATATATCTTTTCCTTTCTATTATTAAATCTCATTACAAATATAAAACTATTTTCTGAATTTGCAAACACTGTGCCAATATTATTTTCAAATCAGGAAACAGGGAAATAAAGATACCTTTTTTTGTTCTGTTCATTTGATTTTTTCGCTATAACGCTTTTACATTCGGAATATTTTTTGTAAATTTGTCTCGCTTAATCAGTACCTGAAGTGAATAGAGAAGGTTTAAATGGCCTCTATGGGCCTTTTCTTTAAAATGAGTAAGCATAAAATGTAAGTTATATATAAACAATTAGATATAATAATGGACGATAATCAAACAATCGATCAAGACCGGATCCTGAAGATCAACATCGAGGAAGAGATGAAGACATCCTACATCGACTACTCTATGTCGGTGATTGTAGCTCGTGCCCTTCCAGATGTCCGTGATGGTTTCAAACCTGTACACCGCCGTATTCTTTACGGTATGCTCGGAATCGGAAATACCAGTGATAAGCCGTATAAGAAATGTGCGCGTGTAGTAGGAGAAGTACTGGGTAAGTACCATCCTCATGGTGATTCCTCTGTTTATGGGGCTCTTGTCCGTATGGGCCAGGACTGGAACATGCGTTATCCGCTGGTTGATGGTCAAGGTAATTTCGGTTCCGTAGATGGAGATTCTCCCGCAGCCATGCGTTATACGGAATGCAGGCTTTCCAAGATCGGTGAGCATGTCATGGATGATCTGGATAAGGAGACCGTCAACATGACGAATAATTTTGATGACACTTTGAAAGAACCCACCGTGATGCCTACCAAGATTCCAAATCTTTTGGTAAATGGTGCCAACGGTATTGCTGTGGGGATGGCCACGAACATTCCCACGCATAATCTCAATGAGGTAATAGATGGTTGCTGCGCCTATATCGACAATCCTGATATTGATCTGGATGGGTTGATGAAATATATCAAGGCTCCGGATTTTCCAACTGGGGCTTATATATATGGTATCCAGGGTGTGCGTCAGGCTTATGAGACCGGTCGTGGAAGAATCGTGATGCGGGCTAAGGCTAATATTGAGAGCGACGAGAGCCATGACAAAATTGTCATTACTGAGATTCCATACGGTGTCAATAAGGCAGAACTTATTGAATATATCGCCGAGTTGGTCAAAGAAGGAAAGATCCAAGGTATCTCCAATGCAAATGACGAGTCTGGCCGTCAGGGCATGCGGATCGTCATCGATATCAAGAAGGATGCCAATGCGAATGTTATTCTGAACAAACTGTTCAAGATGACTGCGTTGCAGAGTTCTTTTTCCGTAAACTGTATAGCCTTGGTCAAGGGCCGTCCCCGCTTGCTGAGTCTGAAAGATTGCGTGAAGTATTTTGTGGAGCATCGTCATGAAGTGACTGTCCGCAGAACACAATATGATCTGAAGAAAGCCCAGGAACGTGCCCACATCCTTGAGGGATTGATTATCGCCTGCGACCACATAGATGAGGTAGTACATCTGATCAGGGGGAGCAAGACTCCGCTTGACGCCCAGCATAATCTGGAACAGCGGTTTAACCTGGACGAACTTCAGAGTAAGGCTATTGTTGATATGAGGCTTTCCCAGCTTACCGGTCTTCGGATGGATCAGTTACATGCTGAATATAGTGACCTGGAGAAGAAGATTTCTTATTATCAGCAAATTCTCGATGATCCGGAACTGTGCAAAAAAGTTATGAAAGATGATCTCCGTGAGGTTGAGGAGAAGTTTGGCGATCCCCGCCGGACCGAAATCAAGTATTCTTCTGAGGAGTTTAACCCGGAAGATTTCTATCCGAATGATCCTGTTGTCATCACTGTCAGTCATTTAGGTTATATCAAGCGTACTCCGCTCAACCAGTTCCGGGAACAGGCTCGTGGCGGAGTGGGAGCTAAGGGCGCCCGTACCCGTGACAAAGACTTTACGGAATTCATCTATCCGGCAACCATGCATGAGACCATGTTGCTTTTTACCCGGAAGGGACGTGTCTATTGGCTGAAATGCTACGAGATCCCGGAAGGGGATAAAAATGCCAAGGGACGTGCCATCCAGAATCTTTTGAATATTGATAAAAATGATCAGGTGAATGCCTTCCTCAGATTAAAAGGATTGCATGATGAAAAATTTATTACTACTCATTATGTCGTCTTTTCTACTAAGATGGGAACAGTGAAGAAGACCTGCCTGGATCAGTATGCTCATCCTCGTGCCAATGGTGTTATTGCCATTAATATCGTTGATGGGGATGAGGTCGTAGATGTCCGCCTGACAAATGGCCATAATGAGTTGATTATGGCTAATCGTAATGGACGTGCCGTGCGCTTCAATGAGAATGCCATTCGTCCTATGGGGCGTACAGCTACGGGAGTACGGGGCATACGACTCGATCCTGATTCGGATGCTTGCATAGGCATGATCGTCATCAATGATCCTGAACAGGAAAGTGTCATGGTGGTGAGTGAAGAAGGATATGGCAAGCGTTCTTCCGTTGAGGACTATCGTATTACCAACCGGGGAGGAAAGGGTGTGAAAACCTTAACCATTACGGAGAAAACCGGCAAACTCGTTGCGATCAAGAACGTGTCGGACAAGAATGATTTGATGATTATTAATAAGAGTGGTATCGTCATCCGACTGGCTGTCGCTGACGTCCGGATCATGGGCAGGGTTACGCAAGGCGTGCGGCTGATCAATCTTGCTAAGAAAAATGATGTGATCGCCGGTGTCTGCAAGGTCATGAGCAGTGAGCTTGAAGTTACTGCAGAAGAGGAAAGTCGTGCCTTATGGGCAAAAAAGAGTGAGGAGATCAAACAGGATGGAATTGCGGATGTCGTTTCTGGTGGCCGTTCGGGATCGGATGATCTTTCTGGCGGAGAAGGATCTGCTGACGGTTCAACTTCCGGTGAGGATGAATCCGATGATGGAGAGAATTCCTCAGATCCTGGACTACCCAACACGGATTTAGAATAAAACAACCTTTAAAGTAAAATAAGTATGAAAAAAAAGTTAATGATTGCGGCTATGATGCTGTTCTGTGCATCTGCCGTCTTTGCCGGGGATAGTGATGGCCTAAAGACGATCATGAAATCTAAAACCTATGATGAGTGTAAGCAACTTATCGAACAGAACCTGAATTCTCTGGCCAGTAATGAAGAAAAAGCAAAGGCCTATAATAAACTTTGCGATCTTGCTTTTGCCAAGTATCAGACGGAATCCTCTACGATGGCTACGAACCAGGCAATGAAGGCTATGGGCAAGAATGGTACTCCGGTTGATACCTTAGGGATGGCTGATGCTGCATATAATGCGATTGAAGCAGGTCTGGAATGTGATAAGTATGACGAGATGCCTAATGAAAAAGGTAAAGTCAAACCTAAGTTCAAAGATGCTAATTCTACCCGTCTAGGGAGTGCTCGTCTGAATATGATTAATTATGGTGGATATTATATGCAAAAAGACCAACCCAAGGCTTTGAAGTACTGGTCCTTGTATTTTGATACGCATGATAACCCATTCTTTAAACCTATTCCGGCCGCAACAGAAAAACCGTATATCGGACAGGTTGCTTATTTCTCTTCAATCTTTGCCCTGAATGCCAAAGATTATGATAAAGTTGAGAAATATACTGACTTTGCAAAGGGCGATTCCACTTATGCAAAACCAGCTTTTGATCTGAAACTTCGTGCCATGAGTTCTACCTTGCAAACAAAAGCTGACTCAGTGAAATTTGCGGAGAAACTCCATGTTCTCTTTGCACAGGATCCTACGAATAGTACAGTTCTCGAGAACTTGATCCAGGTGGAATCCAGACTGAATGGCAGAGAGGCCGGCGAAAAAATCATTGACGATGTGCTTACGAAGGATCCTAAAAATTTCGTGGCTCTGTTTTATAAGGCGAACAACCTGATGATGACTCAGAAATATAATGATGCGATCCCTATTCTGAAAAGTATTCTGGATACAAATCCTAAGGTCGTTCTCGCATGGTATTCTCTCGCAATCTGCTATTATAACCGGGCCGTCACTTCAAAGGCAACGGCAAGTTCTAATGTTCTCCTTGATGAGGCCATTAAAGACTATGACAAATGCAAGGAGTTGGATCCTAAGCAGCAACAGGTAAACTGGGGCTACAACCGGTATTCTGCTTACTATGCCCGTTATGGTGAGGCTGATCCGAAGACCAAAGAAGCTGAAAAAGATAAGTGATTCTGTACTTATGTAATCATTTGACACGGGATGGTCTTTTCAAAAAGGATCATCCCGTTTTCTAGTTAAGGCTTTTGAGTCCATAAGTGATTATGACCGGAAAAGGATATTCTGTTCTTATTCGGTCATTTGTTCATCTAATAACGGCGATAGATGACAGAATTGAAATAGAAATGCAGATGTTTTGCAATTTGTCTGTTCAATAACCTAACAAAATGGAAAAAATTTGGGGCTTTCATGTTTTTTTATTAACTTTGTCACCTAATTGATAACAAGCATGAAGAAGGTTATAATTCCTTTTTTCTTGATTTTCTGCGTCGTTTCTCTGAAAAGTCAAGAGAAATCCGATTTTCCGAAAACGGGGCAGCAATCTTTAGAGGCTTCTCGAAAAGCTTACGGAAAAGGTTATTATAACCTTGCTCAATATTATGCTGACCTTGCTCTTAAGGACAGTTCAGTAGCTGAACGGGCGGCTGAGATTAAAATTGGATGTATGGAGCATCTCATGAAAGATAGCGCTGATTCCACTAAATTTATTATTGCTGCTCTTGAACTCCACAGGATGGACCCTAAAGATCTGGCGTTCTTTAAACCTTTGTTGGACTATTATTCGAGTCCGGGGCATATAAGCGAGATGGAGGATTTTATTGATGATGAACTCCGTGAAAATCCGGCGGACAAGAAGATTTGGGCCTTGAAGGGTGAGATGCAGATGCGGAAGCACCGATGGGATGAAGCCATCGGCAGTTACCAGCAATCTGTTGAATTAGACAGTTCATTTGTCGAAGCTATTTATAATGTGGGGATTTGCTATTCTTCCAAGGCTATGGATTTGAAAGATTCTTTGCAAGATAGTCATGGCAGATTAGATAAAAATAACAAGGAAAAAGTGTTGGCTGTATTTGAATGCAGCAAGAATTATTTGGAAAAAGCCCGGGTGCTGGACCCCGTTTACAAGACAGTAGACTGGAGAAAGGCTCTTTATCAGGTATACTACATACTGGGGGAAAAGAAAAAGGCTCGGGAAGTTAAGTCTTTATTATGATGAAAGACAGATTGTGTAATAGGAGGAGATTGTGGATGAGGATACACTGGAAATATCTTTTACTTTGTCTGGCCTGTGCCTTATGTGCGGGGAATGCCTTTGGTCAGAAAAAGGCAATTTCTGCAGCGCGTGATTTGCTGAAATCAGGGAAAAATCTTGATGCGGCCCAACAGTCAATGGAAAAACTCCTGGATGATTCTGCCAACCGGCAGAACGAGAAGATATGGACTACTCTGTATGATGTGTTGCATAAACAGTATGAACAGGGGAATGAGCAGCTTTATCTGAAACAACAATATGATACTACAGCTCTTTTTATGAAGACACGGAGGCTATTTCAAGTAGCCGTCAGTCTGGATTCTCTTGAAGCATCTTCACATAAAGGGAAAAGAGAAAAGGTGAAATTTAAATTTCGGGATGTCCATGCCCAGTTTCTGAATATGATTCGGCCGAATCTCTATAACGGCGGTCTCTATTTTATTCATAAACAGAATTATAAGGATGGATATGACTTTCTTACCTCTTATATCTCATGCGCGCGGGAATCTTTATTCCGGAAATATAAATATGCTGATACCGATCATCAGTTGCCGGTAGCTGCCTACTGGGCTGTCTATTGCGGATATAAGATGAGGGACCCTAAAGCAACGCTTCATCATGCTTATCTGGCATTGAAAGATACAGCTCATTATGTTTATATGTTGCAATATTTAGCAGATACTTATCGCCTGGAGGGGGATACGGCACGATATGTCAGTTCCTTGAGGGAGGGTTTTTCCAAATATCCTTCTTTTCCGTTTTTTTTCCCGCGTCTGGTGGATTATGATGTCAAACAGGGAAATTATAAGGCTGCTATAGAGACAACTGATCGAGCTTTGAAGGAACGTCCCAAATCACTGATCTACCGTTTTACGAAAAGTACCCTGCTATTGAATACCCAGCAGTATCCGGCATGTATTGACCTCTGTGATTCAATTCTTGCTGATACCAAGAATTTTTCCAAGGATAGTCTGAAAGCTCATCCGGCTATAGCAGGTGCTTATTTGAATGCAGGCCTGGCCTATTTTAACCAGGCTGTAGAGTTGGACAAAAGTATGTCCACATCCAGGAAAGAACGGAACAGGATGTTGGAATACTATCGTAAGGCACTTCCTTATCTGGTTCATTACCGCGAACTGGAACCTGAAGATAAGTCCAAATGGGCTTTGCCGCTATATACGATCTATCTCAACTTGAATATGGGCAAAGAATTTGACGAAATTGATAAACTATTGGAAAATAAGTAAATGCAAAATATTGATTCGATAACCCGGAAATTAAATATTACCTTAAATGCCATGCAGGAGGCAGCGCAGAAGGCCATCCTGCACTCTGAGGAAGATGTCGTAATCCTTTCACCCACAGGGTCGGGGAAGACACTGGCCTATCTCTTGCCCCTTGTACAACTGCTTGACTACTCGAGTGACAAGCTCCAGGCTATCGTTATCGTTCCCGGACGTGAACTGGCTTTGCAGTCGGCTTCTGTTCTGGAGAGTATGGGAACGGGTATCAGGACGATGGCCTGCTATGGAGGCCGGACGGCTATGGAGGAACATCGTAAATTGAAAGAGAGAAAACCTCAGATCCTCTTCGGAACTCCCGGGCGGCTGAATGATCATCTGATGAAAGGGAATATTTCTGCAACCAATGTACATTTCCTTGTTATTGATGAATTTGATAAATGTCTGGATATGGGCTTTGAGGAAGAGATGAGCATCCTGATAGGTAAACTCCCTTTCGTGCAACGGCATATATTACTTTCCGCAACAGAGGCGGAACAACTTCCTTCTTTCTTAAAACTATCCCCAAAGGAAAGGCAGCCGATACGTGTTGACTTCCGAGAGAGAGAAGAACAGGTTCCGGACAGGGTGCGGATCTATAAGGTGAGATCTCAGGAGAAAGATAAACTAAGTACGCTTCAACTCCTCTTGTTGGCATTGGGGAATGAGAGCTCTATTGTTTTTGTGAATTTTCGTGATTCTGTAGAGCGAGTGAGTCAATTTCTGGCAGAAAAAGGGTTTATTATCAGTTCATTTCATGGAGGCATGGAACAAAAGGAGCGGGAAATGGCTCTGTATAAGTTTGCTAATGGAAGTGCAACGGTTCTTGTGAGCACAAACCTGGCTTCACGAGGGCTCGATATCTTACATATTGATAATATCATTCATTATCATCTCCCCGAAACGGAGGATGATTTTGTTCATCGGGTGGGAAGGACTGCACGCTGGAAGTGTTCCGGTCGCTCGTTCTTCCTCCTTGGTCCTGAAGAACAGGTTCCGGAATATGTGGATGCAGAAGTGGATGATTTTCCTTTGTCTCCTGATTTGCAAGAGAAGAAACCCGCTTTGCCGAAGATGTCTATGGTCTATATCGGCAAGGGTAAGAAAGATAAGGTATCAAGAGGTGATATCGTGGGGTTCCTTTGTAAGAAGGGGGGCTTGAAGGGAGAGGAAATCGGCAGGATAGATGTTTTTGACCGCTATGCTTATGCTGCTGTTTCCCGATCCAAACTTCATCAGGTTCTCCGGCAGACACAGGGCGAAAAAATAAAGGGCGTTCATACCGTCGTAGAAGAGGTCAGGTAATGGTACTGCCTGTTTGATTCATAGAATCATCCTTGCTTCGTGACGTTATGATGACGAATAAAGAAATAAAAACTGAGAATCAATTTCTGAAGTTGAAAAATAACAGATATCAGATCTGAAGATCATTCAGAAGATATAACTTAAATTTTAATATTTATTCAGATGAAGAAGTACAACTTTAATCCAGGTCCAGCAATGCTTCCACGTGAAGTAATTGAAAACACTGCAAAGCAGATTTTAAATTTCAATGGTTCAGGTCTTTCATTGATGGAGATTAGCCACCGTTCCAGTGACTTCCAGGCTGTCGTTGACGAGAGTGAAGCACTGATCAAAGAATTGCTCAATATCCCTGACGGATATTCGGTTCTCTTTCTCGGTGGTGGTGCTTCGACGCAATTTATGGAGATACCAGCCAATTTCCTGATCAAGAAAGCCGCTTATTTGAATACGGGAAGTTGGGCTGCCAAGGCCGAAAAGGAGGCTCATCATTTCGGCGAGACTGTTGAGGTGGCTTCCTCAAAAGAAGCTAACTATACCTATATTCCGAAAGAATTCAGCATTCCTGCTGATGCCGATTATCTGCATATCACGACTAACAATACAATCTATGGCACTGAAATCCGCAAGGATCTTGATTCGCCTATTCCTTTGATTGCGGATATGAGTTCAGATATTATGAGCCGTCCGGTAGATGTAAGCAAATATGATGCAATCTATGCTGGTGCCCAGAAGAATCTGTCTACTGCAGGAGTTACGCTGATCATTGTCAAGAACGACAAACTTGGACGTGCTCCTCGTGAGTTGCCTACGATGATTGACTATCGTACTCATGTAAAGAAAGGCTCTATGTTCAACACTCCTCCTGTCGTTCCTATCTATTGCCTGCTTGAGACCATGCGCTGGGTGAAGAAGGAAGGTGGCGTCAAGGAGATGGACCGCCGGGCTCATGAGCGTGCGAAGATCCTGTATGGTGAGATTGATCGTAACAAACTCTTTCGTGGTACGACCAAGGAAGAAGACCGTTCCTTGATGAATATCTGTTTCGTGATGAATTATGACTATAAGAATCTTGAAAAACCGTTCCTTGATTTTGCTTCAGCTCGTGGCATCGTTGGTATTAAAGGACACCGTTCTGTCGGTGGTTTCCGTGCTAGTTGCTACAACGCAATGACAGTGGAAGGGGTTAATGTTTTGGTCAAGGCAATGAAAGATTTCGAAGCTGAACAGTAAATAAGAAATAATAATAATGAAAAAAATATTAGTTGCAACGGTAAAACCTTTTGCCCCCTTAGCTGTAGAAGGAATCAGGAAAGAAGTCAAAGAGGCGGGCAATGAACTGGTCCTGCTCGAAAAGTATACTGATCGGTCACAGCTTTTAAAGACTGTAGCCGATGCGGAGGGCATGATTGTCCGTTCGGATAAGATTGATGCAGAAGTACTGGATGCTGCAAAAAACTTGAAGATCATTGTCCGTGCGGGTGCCGGTTATGATACTATTGATCTGGCTCATGCCAAGTCCAACGGGGTCATCGTGGAGAATACGCCGGGACAGAACGCCAATGCAGTGGCTGAACTTGTGTTTGGACTGCTGGTGTACATGCTTCGTAATTTTTATAACGGGAAACCGGGAACGGAACTTAAAGGTAAAAGGCTGGGACTCCTGGCTTTTGGTAATGTGGCACGGAATGTAGCACGTATTGCAAAAGGCTTTGGCATGGAGATCTCTGCTTATGATGAGTTCTGTCCTGCTGTTAATATTGAGGCTGCTGGTGTCCGTGCTTGTAAGACTAAGGAAGAACTTTTCCATAACAGTGATATCGTGAGCTTGCATATCCCGGCTACTTCTGAGACGGTTGGCAGTATTAACTACGAACTCGTTAATCTGATGCCGGAGAATGGAATTCTGGTCAATGCAGCTCGTACTGAGATTATCAATGAACCTGAATTACTCCGCCTGCTTGCAGATCGTTCTGATTTGAAGTACATCACAGACTTGAAACCTGCTGCTGTAGCTGATTTCGAGAAATTCGGAAACCGGTTCTTTACGACACCCAAAAAGATGGGGGCCCAGACGGCTGAGGCAAATATCAATGCGGGGGTTGCTGCGGCTAAGCAGATAGATGCTTTCTTGAAAGATGGAAGTGTGAAATTTCAAGTCAACAAATAATTCCAAACACTGATAATGGCTAAAATAAAACCTTTCAGAGGTCTTCGTCCGCCTGTTAGTATGGTGGAAAAAATCGAAAGTCGCCCGTACGATGTCCTTGATTCGGAAGAGGCGAGAACTGAGGCTGGAGATGATGAGATGAGCCTCTATCATATTATTAAACCGGAGATCAATTTCCCGGAAGGTACTTCAGAATATGATCCAAGGGTCTATAAAAGTGCTGCTGAACAGTTTAAGAAGTTTCGTGAAAAGGGATGGCTGGTCCAGGATTCTCATGAGGACTATTATCTCTATGCCCAGACCATGAACGGGAGGACCCAGTATGGGCTGGTGGTCGGAGCTTATGTGGAAGACTATCTTAATGGGGTGATCAAGAGACATGAGCTTACCCGGAAGGACAAAGAAGATGACCGGATGAAGCATATCCGCGCCACTAACGCAAATATGGAACCGGTATTCCTTGCCTATCCGGACAACCGGGTGCTGAACGATCTGATGATGCGTTATGCAACTACTCGGCCGGTGTATGATTTTATTGCTCCTTTGGATGGTTTCCGTCATCAGTTCTGGGTCATCAGTGATCCGGATGATATTCAGACGATCACCCGTACTTTTGCCGAGATTCCTAACTTGTACATTGCTGACGGTCATCATCGTACGGCTGCAGCTGCACGTGTGGGTGAAGAGAAGGCGGAAAATGACCCTGATCATACCGGAAAGGAAGAGTACAACTACTTCATGGCAGTTTGTTTCCAGGCCTCGCAATTGACAATCCTGGACTATAACCGTGTCATCAAGGATCTCAACGGGATGACACAGGAAGGATTTCTCAAGGCTCTGTCTGAGAACTTTACGGTGGAGAAGATGGGGCCGGAAGAATACAAACCTGTCCGGCTTCATGAGTTCAGTCTCTATCTGGATGGTAACTGGTACAGGTTGGAAGCCCGTCCTGGAACTTTTGATGACAAGGATCCGATCGGTATACTGGATGTAGACATCTCTTCACGGTTGATTCTCAATGATCTGATGGGGATCAAGGATCTTCGTACGGATGAGAGAATTGATTTCGTCGGTGGTCTGAGAGGGCTGAAAGAACTCAAACGGCGGGTGGATAGTGGTGAGATGCGATGGGCACTGGCTTTATATCCGGTGAGCATGAAGCAGATTATGAATATTGCAGACAGTGGTAAGATTATGCCTCCGAAAGCAACCTGGTTTGAGCCCAAACTTCGTTCTGGCCTTATCGTTCATCTGCTTTCCTGACCATAAGTGGATCAATGTGAGCTATTCGGTATGGTAGATGAATATATCACAATAAATCGTATAGGCGAGGGATTTTACTCCGAGAAGCGAAGTAAGTTCCTCGCCTTTGCACATCATGTCACCTCAAAAGATGAAGTGAGGGTGCTGTTAAAATCTTATCAGACAAAATATTATAATGCACGTCATATCTGCTATGCCTATATTCTCGGGCCAGAGCAGAAGGAGTTCCGTGCAGTGGATAATGGAGAGCCTTCTTCAACGGCAGGGAAACCGATTCTTGGTCAGATCATCAGTCATGGACTGACTGATGTTGCCGTTTATGTTATCCGCTATTATGGTGGGGTCAATCTCGGTACTGGCGGATTGATCAGAGCCTACCGCACCGCTGCCGAGGATGCCCTGAATCATTCTGGACATATTAGGAAGTTTGTTGAGGAACAGATTACTTATCGTTTCCCTTATCCGATGATGAATGCCGTAATGCACGTTGTCAAGGAGATGAATCCAAGAATTGTCAGTCAGGCTTTTGATACGAATTGCTGTTTGGTCCTGGCTATCCGGAAGAGGGATGCCGAGACCTTACGAAAAAGGCTGTCAGATTTGAGTTTCGAATAATTTTTCTAAAGATTCTTGGTTTTGTCCGAAATTAATTGTAATTTTGCACCCGTCAGGAAGATTGGCAGAGTGACCGAATGCGCTGGACTCGAAATCCGGTATACCCCTTTTCGGGTATCGGGGGTTTGAATCCCTCATCTTCCGCAATTCACTATGGTGTGGCAGAGAGGCATTCTGCTTATTTGAGAAGTATTAGATAAAAGAGAAAATCTTTATCTCTTGCCACAGCAAAGCCGGGAATAGGGACAGTGATCACATTGTTTTGCATCTTCTGTGGCAGTCAGCGCAATTTCTGGATTGAAAATATCAGATAAGATCCCTCGTATATTTTCTTCAAAATTGTCGGTATTCTTGTCTCCCTTTTCATTTTCGTATTTTTTGATGTCCGTAATAGGCTCTTTGCCGATTCTAAGAGGAACGATCTCTTCACCGGAGTGTTGGATGAAGAGCAGGGAAGGACTGACCGGCAGATCATTCACATCATATCTTTTTTCTCCTTCATCATTTCTTTCGTTTCTGACGATACCTGCATAGAGCATGGCCTGAAGGTAATAATCTGTATGGTTGGCCAGTTTTTTGCCTGAGAAAATATCCCCCAGATCCCGGACGGCCATTTTATTGTTATTTCCAGTCTTGTAGTCAATGACGCGCAGGGTAGGGCCTTCTGCAGGAATATTGACCTGATCGAGCCGGTCAATATTTCCGAAAATGGTCATGGTTCGTCTTTCCTGTCGTGTAGGAAAGGAGATGGAGGCTTCTACTCTTTTTTCTAATCCAAGAATCTGGAAAGGTGTGGACTTCAGATCTATCTCCAGAAGTTTCCTGATATAATCGATCACTACCTGACGATTGATGATCTGCAATCCATTATATTTGACTGGCGTATGTGGCCCGACCTTGAAGAGATCCTGTCTGAATGCATTATCCACGCACTGTTCGATAATTGCCGGGTTCCTGAGGGCATTCTTGAGTTCATCTTCCCGGATCATGATTGGACGGATGATGTCTGTAGTCTGCTCTCCTTGGGGGGTCTTTTCTGTACGGGTGTCGCCGGGTGCGGCAAGATGAAGATAAAAAAGTTGGCAGGCCAGGTGGAAGATATTCCCGAAGGTACGGTTATCCACTCTGTCCTCATCAATTTCATCCGGTTCCTTGATTTTTGCGATATATTTATAGTAGAATTGGAGAGGGCAACGGATATAAGTATTCAAAGCGGTAGGAGAGAGACGATGCATTTGGCGGATGGCCTGCATCACCTGTTCGTCTTTTTCTATTGACGAGCGTGTGCGGATGACAGGTTTCTGACCTGCTGTCAGATTTTCTGTGCGAATGGATTGTGGACTCTCGACCATTAGCTGGAGCATAAACCTGGACATTTCTCCTGTCTGTCCATTATTGGTGGCATTGTCGTAAACGAGAGTAACGTCTTTTGCTCTTTGCAGAAGACGGTAGAAATAATAGGAATAGATGGCCACTTTATGATCCACCGTTGTCAACCCGTAAGCCTTGCGGATGGAATAAGGAATGAAAGAAGTATCATTAACTCCTTTAGGGATATTTCCTTCGTTGCAGGACAGAAGCAGGACATGGTCGAAATCAAGATTTCTGGTCTCCAGTATTCCCATAATTTGTATACCTACAGCAGGTTCTCCATGAAAGGGAATGGTTGTTGAGTTTATGAGTTGAGTCATGAGCCGCTGATAGGTATGGATGTCAATGTTCAAATCCTCCTGATCAATCAGATTACAAAGGCGGTTGATGAGCGTATACATCCTGAAGAGAGATTCCTGAAAGAGAGGATCGCTTTTAACCTGTTCCTCTTTTCCTTCTCCCTTGGTGGCATCATGGTAGTTTATCCCTATCGTCTGGAGTATCTCAAGGAGCCAGTGAGATAGTCCGCTGAGTGAATGCGAGGGCGTTTGAAGTAAAAGATCCAGTCCCTTGTCATTTCCCGTTGAAGGACATTCTGTCTTGAGCTTGTCTGCTGACAGATAGAATCGTTTATGATTATTCAAGAAGTCTCTGAGTTCTTTGATATGACCGGATATGAATTTAGAATAAGGGTGTTGAAGAATTTTGTTGACTCCACGGAAAAGGAATTTTCTTATATCTTCCCGGTAGCTATGGGTATGCAGGTCTACAAGTAAGGTGACCAGGGTGCTGACAGGAGACTGTGACAACGGATAACCGGTGGTCACATTTACTTTGGTCACTTCTGGTGGCAGACTATGGATGATGGTCGGCAGGAGACTTTCATCAGCCATGACGATGGCTGTGCGTCTGCCGGCTTCGATCCTGTGATTTTCTTTCAGCCAGTCACTGACATACCTTGCCTGGAGATTTTCGGTACTTGCACTGATGAACGTGACAGATTTGGGTGTTACCATATTTTTATAGATCTCATCGTTCTCATTATCCAGTTCATTAGGATAGTTCTTGAGATATTGAGCGATATAATGTCCGGCTTCATGGTCTTGGTCTTTTTTCGGCATATAATAGTCATCAAAGTCCCAGTAGAATTTAGCTTTATTGTCTTTTTTAAGGCGGTCACAAAGGGCCAGTTCAACCTTTTGCATCATATTGAAACCGACAAAAAGGTACTTGGAGTGTTTCCATTTCAGGTCCGGATCAGTTGCAACTTCCCTGTAGAGTGCTCCTTCATAGGCTAATTTCTGGTCTTTTAGGGACTGATTAAACTGATGATAGATGTCGGCAAAGTGGCTCCAGAGGGTAATGAATCGTTTTTTCAGAACACTTTCTTGGTCTTCAGAGAAATTGCTGAAGAACTGTTTGAGAATCTTTTTCTGTTCATCACTGAGGTAGCTTACATCATCTAATTCATGAATATCTTTCAGGTTGGTGAATATTTGATCCGCATCGGCCATATTTTTGTCGATGTCATCGAAGTCTGTAATCAGCAACTGCCCCCATCCATAGAATTTATCGAGTGATTCCTGTTCACCGGTAACCTTGTGATAAACCTTATAAAGCTCACTGACAAGTTTGATGGGGTCCCCGACAGTCCTTTGGCTGTGTTTCCGGAAGAGGTCACTGATGGTGATGCAGGTCGGGCTCCATAGCGGATGATCCACTTGTACAGCCAACTCTTGATTTAAAAACAGAGAGGCTCGTTTATTAGGAAAGACAACAGTGATATGACTGAGTTGATCCTCATATTTGCGGATAATATCCTGAGCTACATAATGGAGAAAAGTTTGCATGTCTGATGATTTTAATTTTAAAGAAATGAAAGGACGCTAAATGAAAGGTGATGGTCAGGGCTGGGCCTCTTCTTTGGAATCATGATCATCATCAGGTCTGACTTGGGTCACCTGATTCGGGTATACATACCATAAGTATCCCGAGACTTCAGGGTAGTGCATCCGTCTCAGGAGAGTCATATAATCCCTGACTTGCTCTTCATATTCTTTGTGGGGCTTTCCGAACTTGAAATCGACCACGATCATTTCCTTCCCATCTGTCATGACACGGTCTGGTCGTTTCTCAATGACTTCGTTTGTAACCGGGTCAGTATAGAGAATAGTACACTCATTAAACAATTCCCAATGGCTTGAAAACCAGTTTTTTACCTTCGGTGACTGAAGCCTTTGTTTCATTTCTTTTCTCAATTTTTCCTTACTTAGATAACCCGTGTCAAGTACACCTTCCTGTTCAAGTTGGCTGAGTGCCTGATCCACATCGTCAAGGGTATGGATGGAAGAGAAAATGGCATGAAGTACATTACCGGTCTGGATATAGGTGTTATGGACTTGTGCTTCTTCATCTTCTCCTCCGATAAAATCTTTACTTTTATTACTTTGCCGGAAATCAATCCTGTTTTCATAATTGTTAATGGCAATGATTTTTGGTTCAGGTTGCTGGAGAAAAACGTTGCGGGACACAGTTTTTCCTCCTGGTTTTCTATTTATATCAGGGGTGCCATAATCGAAGGCTAATGTCTGGCTGTTGTCATCTTCCTTGTCGTCAATTTTATCCTTGTCGGATATATCGTCCTCTGCCGGTTCGTCCTGGTTGAAAGTTTTCAAGGTAGCACCTTCCAGTTCCTGGCTCAATTGAGGTAAGACCTTTTCGATTACATCGCTTTCATCGACTGGTTCGGAAGGTTTACCGTCATCCGCTTTCATCCGTTGTTTTCCCTTATTCTTATGCTTTCCGAAAATGTACAGGCCTCTTTTAGGACGAGTGAAGGCAACGTAGAGTAGGTTCATGTTGTCTACGATATTCTGTGAATGTTCATTATTGTAGAAAGGCTCATAAATGGATCCGCTTATCTGGTTCTTGTACAAGTCTACCGGCACGACAGGCAATTTGCTATATGGGGGTTCTGAAGGTGTGCACCATATCGTATATCCCGGCTTTTCAAGTGTCCAGTCACAGAAGGGGATGATGACATGGTCAAATTCCAGACCTTTGCTCTTATGAATAGTCAGAAGTCGGATGCCGTCTGTCTCATCACTTTGGATAGACCGGAGATGAAGGTCCTCATCCCATACTTTCAGAAAATCATTGATGTCTGGGACATGGTCTTGCAGGTACTCGCTGACCTGGTCATAGAAAGCACAGACGTATGCGCTTTGTTCTTCCATTACTGCAAGGTCGAAAATGGAATAGAGTTGTTCTATGAGATCCATCAGAGGTTGTCCTTCCAGTTCGTCGAGATGGTTGACATAATCGTCAGGCAATTGAGTTTTCAATTGTTCCTCCAGCGTATTTCCGGAACAAAGGAATATCTTACTGTCTGCTTTCAAGGGATTTTTGATTCCTGTCTGATAAGCTTTTGTCAGATTGGCTAAAGTGAGCAGGTCATCCCGGTGTGTGATAAAACGCAAGGCGTCCACCAGGATGTTCACAGCCTGAGAGGCATCCAGGCGGAATGCCAGATCGCTGACCAGAGTCACGTCAGGGAGTTTTTCCATGAAATAAGCACCGATTTCCTGGATGGTCGGATTTTTCCTCACCAGGATGGCAATGTCACTCGGCCGGCATCCCTGATCAAGTAGTGTCCGGACAGTTTCGACAGTCTTTTGCAGCATCTTGTCGTGGTACGAGTTGTTGTCGGGGAGCAGTTCAACATGCACGTAACCTTGATTCTCCTTCCCTTCTGGAACTTTCTGACAGAGATTCTCCTGGGAATAGGCTTGTTGCAATTCTTCCGTATCCTTTTCCTTTTCGCCGGACCAGGACTGGCTGGCTTTCAAAAAGAAAATATTGTTGAAAGCTACGATCCTTTTGTCCGAGCGATAGTTAACATCTAATATTTTCTTGTTCACCTGATCAGATGAGAACTCTTTAGTATCTATATTCTGGAGAAGTCTCCAGTCTCCTCCCCGCCACCGGTAAATGCTTTGCTTAATATCCCCGACAATGAGATTCTGGGCAAGATGTTCAGAGGGTGGTTGTCCATGGGACATGGTCTCCTGAAGGAGAACTTTAAAATTGTACCATTGAATCCTGCTCGTATCCTGAAATTCATCCATCATGATATGTTCCAAATGAGCTCCGATTTTCTCGAAGATGAAAGGTGAGTCATTGTCACAAACCAGGGAATGGAGTAGGTTTTGCGTATCACTGAGTAGAAAACGGTTTGCCTCCTGGTTACTGATCCGCACTTTCTCTCCGATTTTCCCCAGTAATCTTAAGTTGTCAAGATGTCGTAAGGTGAGGTCTGCTGATTTGTAGGCCTTGACGAGATCTGGGCGGGCCGTTTCGGTCTGTCTGAGCAGAGTCCACAAATGATCCTGGACCAACTGGTAGATGCCGCTTCCGGGAGTTGCCCTCTTCTTTGTAACCCAGTTCTTGGGATCTTCCAGGCAACTGCAGACGGTCTTGTTTACTAATTTTGACTCATCGGTGAATTCCCCCCTTTCAAGTTTGGCAAAATAGCTCCAGATGCCTTTTTCTCCTCTGTTGAGGTCAGAGGCAGAGAAACCGTTACGATCCATTTCTTCAAAGAAATGATCGGCATATTTTTTGATATTCTCCTTTGCTTTCTGCCGGATAGCACGGAGCTCTTTTGAATAGTCCGGGAAGAAAGTACTTTCTGGAGACATGAGGGGCTGCAGATCATAGGAATGTTCTTTATAGGCATCTTCGAAGATATTCTTTCCAAAGTTCTTGATCTGTCCCATGATGTTCCATCCTTTGTCATCATCCATTTTTTCATGGATGTAGTCCATGATCCATGACAGGACAGGACTTTTCTCATCCAATTGCTCAATGAGATCATCCACAGCCTGTTCCATTACTTCCTCATCATTCAGGCTTATGTTCAGACTGGCTGTCAGGTCAAGTTCACGGGCGAGGTTTCTTAATACCGTCTGAAAGAAAGCATCAATTGTCTCAATTCGAAAATCATTAAAATGGTGGAGGAGGAGGCTGAGGCACCCTCCTGCACGTTGTCTGATCAGTCTTTCTCCTAATCCCGTGTTTTGCTGTACTTCTTTTAGGTATTCTTCCGAATCGTTTAGGTGATGAGAAATACCATAAAGTTGGGACAGGATGCGCATCTTCATCTCTTCAGTGGCTTTATTGGTAAAAGTTACGGCCAGTATTCCCCGGTAGGATTGTGGATTGAGTATGAGCAATGAGATATATTGTGTAGCAAGTTTAAAGGTCTTTCCAGCCCCGGCACTTGCTCTGTAAACGGTCAGAGGTTTCATCATTTCTGTTTTCATTATGCTAATCGTTAATCAAGTATGATTCTTTGTTTTCAGCGAGTGGTAGGTGTTTTAGGGAAGAAATGCAATCACCAGTTGTTGAATAATTCAAATCCCCACTTTACACCAAATCCCTCAAAATGATGAGCACTTCTTCCACAGAAAATTCCCATAGAGAACAAACGGTTTGTAAATCCGTATCCGATTTCTACGTAAGGAGTTAACTTTCGTATGGAAAGTGCACTGATATAGATTCGTTCCTTTTCCACAACTTGTCCGACGAGGGGTATCCAGGATAGGAGCAGCATCGGCGACTCGTAGGTTGCATTTGCACGGACATAAAATTTGGAAGCGTTGTACCAGTTGGAGTTCAGCAGTTCAAATTCTCCGCTCCATTCATCATTCCATCCTCCGGGAATATAATTTTCCCTGAAGTTGTTATAATCCAGGAAGTACCCATCCTTGCTTTTGTCCGTATATAAGCCCAGTCCTGCTCGCAAAGAAAGGGAACGCATACAAGGCATACGATGGATTTCCTGTCCGTCCAGTTCCCATTTCTCATAATTGATCTTACCCCCCATGAAGCCTTTAATACCTCGTTCATAACTGGCATTGATAATAGGACCATTTATTTCGGATGGGGTATACTGTAATTGTATAAAGGGTGCAGATGAACTGTAACTCGTTGGCTTTCCCGCTTGTATGAATCCTGCCTTTTTCACAGCAGAACGGCGGTGCCAGACAAGACCGCATTGTCCGTCAAGATGGTTCTTGATGATTTGATAGTTCGTACTTATTTTTACACCCAGGTCGTTGAAATAGTCCAGATGCAGTTTGTTCCAATCTATAGAGTCTGTTTTTTGGTCTTTGATCTCATTCAGAATGTTTGAATTTGTGATCCGGTTACCATTGAAGTATTCAATTTTTACCCATCCGTTTTTCTTCTGATTATAGGTAAATGTGACGGGAATATTATAGAGCAGTCTTTTCCATTTAAAAGAGTATCCCATTTTAATGCGAGTAGAGATACTCTGATTAGGGGTAAAGTTGTAATAGCCTTTTACATCGAAACGGTAGATAATCCCTTTATTCCGGGTATAGCCAAAGTAGAGAGGGTTGAAGATCGGATCAATTTTAATATGCCCCTGTTTTTTATCCCCGATGTCAGCATTGATATTGTTCAATAGATTGTTTCCGATGAGATCCCAGAAGATATATTTGCTGAAGTCTTTATCATTTGAGGACTTAATGATGAAAGCATTTTCTTTGGTGCCACTGCTTTGCTGGTTATTCCCAGTTCTTCTTGAGTTTTCTGAAGTTGTATCAGCAGGGACACTCTGGGTACTGGCAGGACCGGCTCTACTTGTCTTTGATTTTTCCATCGAATCATTTACGGCAATGATCTTTTCTTCTTCTTCAGTTAGTGGAATGGGACGTATACTATCCAGGAGCCTTCGACTGTCAGAAAGATGAAAAGTATCTGGGAGAATTGGATGTAGATCGTAGACAGAGGTGATCCAGGAATGGAAGCAGTTGCCTAAAGTGCAGATTTTAGCAATGATGTCACAACGTTTAGGCAATAGTGACTTGATGCCTGCCTTTCCCATCTCGCCTTGCAGCACGAAATGAATCATATCATATTCACCTTCGAAGAAGAAGCGGTCTACTTTTCCTGTATGATCGTCTACGATTACCCATCCCTTAACTAACTGGGTGTTTTTGATTTTAGGTCTGATAAAAAAACGAGTTTGACGGATTCCATATTTAATGGACTGATAATGATAAAACCGTTTGTTGTTTCTCACCAGTGGAGAGAGAATGATACCTTTAAACAAAGTGACGTCATAAAGGCTCGGCTGAAGGTATTCGAAAAGCACAGGCAGTAATTTGTGAGAATGATAGACCGTTGAATACATCAGGAGTGTTTTTGTCTTTGTCATTTCATCCCCGCCCTTGTAATAGATGATGTCTGAAAAACTTTCATTCAGGAAATCGCGCCTGCTATCCCTCGCTACATCATACATGGTGGGGATAGCCAAAAGTAAAGGATTCTTCCTGTCAATATGAGTTCGATATTTCAAATATACATTGGAAAGAAGAGAATCTGGCAGTTCATTTCCCGTCAGCTTGTGAGCATAGGTGAAGACTTGCTGAAGAAGCCTTGTGTCAACTTGCTTTTTCCCGAATGATTCTATATCATCTATCATGAAAAATGACAAAATCAGGAATCCTATTATGAATATCCTTTTTTTCTTCACAGTTAAAGTCAAAATAGAAAACAGTAGAGATATTGCTTTTTAAAAAGACCAGTCTCTATCGGGGCAGTAATAGTAGCAATTTACGGCCGGCTTTCGTATTGATCGCTTTGCGGAAAAGACAATATTTATAGGAATAGTTTTTATCAGGTAAAGGGAATAGTCCTCTTTTGCGAAGCCATTCTATGGCATTGTTCAGATGTCTGGAACTTCGTGTGACCTGAATCGTCTGGTACAGATAATCCATGGATAGTTGTGCTACTCTGCGATGTAAAGCTACCCGGTCAGCCTCCGGAAGTTGATCAGACAGATCCTGCAGATGCGCTATTACTCTTTCTATGTCTGTAAGACGAGTGAGATGGTATCGCTTATTCTGCTCATATGCAGCCCCATCCCTTTGCTGCCGGTTGAAACAAGCTTCCGCATCCGTATAGTAAATCCGCTCTCCTCGAAGGCATAATTGAGGGGTGAAATCTTCGTCTTCATGCAGGATTTTTGTGGAGAAACGTAGGCTGCCTAATATCTGTTGCTTGAAAATGTATCCACATACAGATGCCTTCAGGGGGTGATCATGCAGATAGGAACTGCCCGTAACAGGACCTATGAACGTAAAGGATGTTCCAGGTTTTTTTTTCTCTGTTTCTTGAAAGAAAACCAGATCCGGATTATGAAACCTGACAATGTCAAGGCAATGCTCGTAAGGGGCCGTTATCAGATAACTGCTCCCGTTCAGAAACTGAATATAGTTTCCTGTAGCCAGTTGGATGCCGATGTTTCGCGCCTGTGAAAGTCCCATGTTCTTTTTTCTGACATAGATGGTATTCTCGTCCACATCGAATAATTCTCTTGAGGGAGATCGTTTTGAACCATTGTCAATGAGTATGATTTCCCGTTCATTAGGATTTAGAGACAAGGTGCTGATCTGTTGCAGACATTCCTTGAGCATTTCATCGGGGACATCATGCGTCGTAATGATAAAACTTACGAGCGGCGGTACACTGTCTGGTGTATTAATCGACTTAACTGGCATAGTTCTTCTCTTCCTAAAGGGTTCAACATCTTATTTCTCACAGAACTCTCAATCATTTTCCATTGTGGAGTGTAGTGTTACTGAGATACATCCAAAAACTTGTGAAAATACAAGTTCGAATCGCAATGGTTTCGTTGTACAAAGGTACGTATTTCAATTGGAAAATGGAAAGATAAATGAGAAAAGTTATGATGATTATCGTTTTTTGTAAAGTTCACCTGTCAATTCTTGGATTTGTCATTTTCGATCTGTCAGTTTAGTGTTAAACCGATTTAATTTTTCGTTATGATATTGACCTTTTTCAGATAATTTGTTAACTTTGTGCGAAAATTGTTTAGAAAATGATAGTACCCTGTTAAGGTACACAATTGATTATGTTCATACCTGAAGCAAGGTAGGCATGGAGGTGAAAAGAGAATGGTCAAGTCTGTATTTTAGTGAACTTGTATTTTCTCATGGAAGTGGCAACTTTCAGACTGTACCGATGGTCTGTGGGTGCGTAGGGTGTCTGATGTTAAAGGTGTGGAGATAGTATGTAAGAAGAAAATTCCTTTGGGATTTGTAAGGGCAATTATTTAATATTATATAAGGTTACTCAGTATGGCAAGAATTAAAACGATTGGAGTCTTGACTTCAGGAGGGGATGCTCCGGGGATGAATGCCGCAATTCGTGCGGTGACCCGTGCCGGTATTTACAATGGCTTTATGATCAAAGCAATCTACCGTGGATATGATGGGCTGATCAATGATGAAATTAAACCTTTTACCACAGAGAATGTCAGTGGTATTATCGGAAGAGGAGGAACCATTCTCAGAACATCGCGATCGAAGGACTTTATGACAGAGGAAGGTCGTCAGAAAGCATACGATAATTTAAAAAGCGAAGGAATAGATGCATTGGTGATCATTGGAGGCAACGGGTCTCTGACGGGTGCCATGCATTTTGGTCAGGATTTTGATCTGCCCTGTATTGGCCTTCCGGGTACGATCGACAATGACTTGTTTGGAACAGATAATACGATCGGCTATGATACTACGCTGAACACGATAGTGGAATGTGTTGACCGCATCCGTGATACGGCACAGAGCCACGAGCGTATCTTCTTCGTGGAAGTGATGGGTCGTGATGCTGGTTTCCTGGCTCAGAACAGTGCTGTTGCCAGTGGGGCTGAGGCTGCAATAATCCCTGAAGATTCTACTGACGTCGACCAACTTGCGCAGTTTATGGAGCGTGGTATTCGTAAATCCAAGAAAAGTTGTATCGTCATCGTTTCAGAAAGTCCCAAGTGTGGTGCACTTTACTATGCCGACAGGGTACGGAAAGAGTTTCCTCAGTATGATGTCCGCGTATCTATCCTCGGCCATCTGCAGCGTGGCGGCAGTCCTTCTGCCCGTGATAGGATCCTGGCCAGCCGTACTGGCGTGGGAGCTGTTGAGGCCATTATCCAGGGACAGCGTAACATTATGGTAGGCGTCCGGAATAATGAAGTTACCTATGTACCTTTGAGTGAGGCCGTCCGAAGTGACAAGCCGTTTGATAAAAATCTTATTAAAGTGCTTGACGAGTTGAGCATATAGACTGTTTGAAAGTTCTAGATTATTCTTATTTTTCGGAACAAAACTCATAATTAGTTTGTGGTTTACGAAAATATTGCGTAGTTTTGTGTTCGCGTTAACAAAAAGAACAGATCTTTCAGATCCGATTTTTACAGTTTGAATCAGTTAATAATTTAAAAGAATAAAGCTTATGTCACAAATGAATGGACGCATTTCGCAGATCATCGGACCTGTAATCGATGTATATTTCGATACAAAGGGCCTGGATCCTGAGAAGGTGCTTCCTAAAATCAACGAAGCTCTGACAGTGAAACGTCCTGACGGTCGTGTATTGGTCATGGAGGTGAAGCAACACATCGGTGAGGATACCGTTCGTTGTGTGGCTATGGATAGTACCGATGGCTTGCAACGCGACTTGGACGTTACACCTACAGGCAGTCCTATTGTCATGCCTTCGGGAGAGCAATTGAAGGGTCGTATGCTGAATGTGATCGGCCAGCCAATTGATGGTATGAAAACTCTGGATATGAAGGGGGCTTATCCGATCCACCGGGAACCGCCTAAATTTGATGAGCTCTCAACACGCAAGGAAATGCTGCCTACCGGTATCAAGGTGATTGATTTATTGGAGCCTTACATGAAAGGTGGCAAGATCGGTTTGTTCGGTGGTGCCGGTGTCGGAAAGACGGTGTTGATCATGGAGTTGATCAATAATATCGCAAAGGGGCATAACGGATATTCAGTGTTCGCCGGTGTCGGAGAACGTACCCGTGAGGGGAATGACTTGATTCGTGATATGATTAATTCCGGCGTAATCCGATATGGGGAGAAATTCAGGAAGGCGATGGATGAAGGTAAATGGGATCTGTCTCTCGTGGATCCAGAAGAACTCTCCAAGAGCCAGGCTACGCTTGTCTATGGTCAGATGAATGAGCCACCTGGGGCACGTTCTTCCGTAGCTCTTTCGGGATTGACCATCGCTGAGGAGTTCCGTGATCATGGCGGCAAGAACGGACAGCCGGCTGATATTATGTTTTTTATTGATAATATCTTCCGTTTTACGCAGGCTGGATCGGAGGTGTCTGCACTGTTGGGACGTATGCCTTCAGCCGTAGGTTACCAGCCGACGCTGGCCAGTGAGATGGGGCAGATGCAGGAACGTATTACTTCTACGAAGCAGGGTTCCATCACTTCCGTACAGGCAGTATACGTGCCAGCTGATGACTTGACGGATCCGGCTCCGGCAACTACGTTTACGCACCTGGATGCAACAACATCCTTGTCCCGTAAGATAACAGCACTGGGTATTTATCCCGCTGTGGATCCTTTGGGAAGTACGTCACGTATCCTGGACCCGAATATTATCGGGCAGGCACATTATGACTGTGCCCAGCGCGTCAAAGAATTGCTGGAGAGGTATAATGAGCTGCAAGACATCATTGCAATCCTGGGAATGGATGAGCTTTCAGATGAAGACAAACTTGTCGTCAGCCGTGCACGCAGGGTACAGCGGTTCCTGTCACAACCTTTTACCGTCGCAGAGCAGTTTACAGGCCTGAAGGGCGTGATGGTACCTATCGAAGAGACGATACGTGGTTTCAATGCCATACTGAAGGGTGATGTGGATGATTTGCCTGAACAGGCATTCCTCAATGTAGGGACTATTGACGACGCCATTGCCAAGGGTAAGAAATTGCTTGAAGCTGCCAAGAATTAAATTTGGATAAGGATGCCGTAAGGCATCCTGACTTATACTTTATTATCGCGTATGCTGAAATTAAAAATTATATCTCCTGAAAAGGTGGTGTTTACTGGTGACGTCAAAAGCGTAAGTGTTCCAGGTGCTGCAGGATCTTTTGAAATATTGACGGATCATGCTCCTATTATTTCTTCCTTAAATGCCGGCCGAGTGGAATATACTACTCAAGATGGCCTTAAGAAATTGGATATCCAGGATGGTTTTGTAGAGGTACAGAAGAACGTTGTCTCGTTATGCGTCGAAGTATAGACCCCCGAACAGACAGGATAGCCAAAAAGTACAAGCAATATTCGCTGTGGATTATTGCTGCATTGATGTTGCTGGCCTTGTTTGTCATGCAGATCATGCGGAATACATCCTTTGTAACGGCCTTGGCCGTCACGGTGATCTATTCACTGGTGTGTAATTGGGTTTATGGGGACTGTTGGAAAAAGATAGCGCAGTCCTCTCCGGTGAATTTGATGCGGTTTTATCTTGCCGGTTCAGTACTGCGATTGCTTTTGGCTTTAACGGTTTTCCTCATCTATCTGGTCGTTGTGCGTGAACGGCAGGCCGTTATCGGTTTTGCGGTGATCTTTGCTGCATATTATGTTGTTCTTTTGGCCTTCGATTGCATATACTTTGTCCGTGTAGAGAAAAAAAATAATAAAACAGAATCAGAATGAAAAGAATAAAACTCAAACAATTGTTTTTCATTTTCGTTATGCTTTTGACCCTTGCACCGGTTTCTTCGGTATCAGCAAGACAAAAAATCGATGTGGGAAGCATTTTGTGGGGGCATATTAAAGATTCATACGACTGGCATCTTACCAAGATTGGCAAGACACCTATAGTCATTCATCTCCCTGTGATCGTAAAGAGCAGTACGGGATGGCATGTCTTCTGCAGTAGTCGGTTTAGTGAACAGAAAAATGCTCAGGGGAATCGTCCAGGTCCTTACGGACTTTATATCAAAGACAGCAAGGCAAAGAGTCATCCTGGCAAGATTATGGAGATGGTAAATGGGAAAGAGGTCCGTCCTCTCGACATCTCGATTACCAAGACCGTTTGTGTCCTGTTCATTGATGCCATCTTGCTCTTGATCTGTGTGTTGGTTCCGGCACGGTGGTGCAGACATCATAAATGGGATGATCCGGCGCCGAAGGGTTTCACGGGCCTGATGCACATGTTTATCATGTCTATTTATAACGAGGCTGTTAAAGGTACGATGACGGAAAAGGAATCCGTTACATACGGTCCGTGGCTATTGACTTGTTTCTTCTTTATCTTTCTCGCCAATGTGATGGGTGTCGTTCCTTTTCCACCAGGTGGAGGAAATCTGACGGGAAATATCACTTGTACATTCTTCCTGGGAATTACAACTTTTATTATTACTAATGTTACAGGTTCGAAAGAGTACTGGAAAGATATTTTCTGGCCGAAAGTACCTTTATGGCTGAAGTGTCCGGTACCGTTGATGCCTATTATCAATTTGTTTGGTATCTTCACGAAACCGTTGGCTCTGATTATCCGACTTTTCGCCAACATGATGGCGGGACATGCCATGTCCTTGTCTTTTGCTGCGATGATCTTCATCATGTTCAATATCAGTGAGAATGCAGTGGTAGATGCTGCTGCTGGCACTGGAATGACTGTGGTGAGTGTTGCGATGAGTATCTTTATGATGCTTCTTGAACTTTTGGTTTGTTACATCCAGGCTCTGGTCTTTACGATGTTGAGTGCAGTGTTTATCCATCTGGCTCATGTGAAGGCTGAACCGGAACCGGAAGCAGTGAGAGCATAAATCAAGAATAGAAAAAATTAATAAACAATTAAAAAATCATTATTATGTTATCATTATTATTAGCAGCTGAAGTTGCAAAGTGTGGCGCTGCCATTGGCGCCGGTCTTGCCGTAATTGGTGCAGGTATAGGTATTGGCCGTATTGGCGGTCAGGCAATGGATGCCATGGCTCGTCAGCCAGAAGAACAGTCGAAGTTGTTTTCTTCCATGATCATCGCAGCCGCTCTGGTTGAAGGTGTAGCTTTCTTCGCTATTATCATTGCACTGCTGGCCATCGTCCTGTAATATTGCTATTGATTGTAAACTTTAACCAGTATATATGGATTTATTAATTCCTGATAGCGGTTTGCTTTTTTGGATGACGCTCGTATTCATTATTGTTTTTCTCATCTTGCTCAAATGGGGCTTCCCTTCCATAGTAAAGATGGTCAACAATAGAAAAATGAACATTGACGAGAGTATACGTCATGCCCATGAGGCTGATGAAAAGCTCTCTAATATCCAAAAAGAAGGTGAATCCATTCTGCAGGAATCACGTACAAAACAGGCTCAGATCTTGAAAGAGGCTGCTAGTACACGTGATGCCATTGTCGAGAAAGCACAGGATAAAGCCAAAGAGGAAGGATCACGCCTGTTGAAGGAGGCCCAGACCCAGATCGAAACGGAGAAGAAGAATGCCGTTCAGGATATTCGTTCTCAGGTCGTTTCCCTCTCTGTTCAGGTTGCCGAGAAGATCCTACGCAAGGAGTTGGCTTCTCAAGACAAGCAGATGGAGTTGATTGGCCGACTGCTGGATGAAGTTCCTTCTGAAAACAAGAAAGACTAAAGCTTATGGATTTAGGTGTAATATCGGTTAGATATGCCCGGGCACTCCTCAAGAGTGCTGCGGTGCTGAAAGTCGAAGATCAGGTATACGGCGAGATGCTCTCCCTCTATCAGAGTTATTTCAAAGTGCATGATCTGAAATACACGATAGATAACCCTATGCTCGGAAAAGACAAGAAACTGCATCTTCTTGTGACGGCGATGGGTGGTAACCCATCAGAACTCAGCAAAAAGTTTGTCGCTCTTGTCCTTAAGGAGGATAGGGAAAGCACCCTGCAACTCATGGCTGCTTCGTATATCTCTCTTTACAGACAACAGAAGAACATCACCAGTGGTATTCTTACGACTGCCGTACCTGTAACATCCTCCATTGAACAGAGGATGCAGAAATTGGTAGAAAGTAGGACTAAAGGAACTGTGGAATTCAAGACTGAGACCGATTCGGATATTATCGGCGGTTTTATCCTTGAATATGATACTTATCGGATGGATGCTAGTGTTAAGACCATGCTCCGGACGGTATATTCACAGTTATATAAATAGAGGAAGACGAAAAGAAGTTTTCGAATCCAAACATTAATTTTAATAGAATAAAATGCCAGATAATATTAAACCAAGCGAAGTGTCCGAAATTCTGGAGAAGGAATTACGGGGAATCAACAATGCGGAGCAGTTTGATGAGGTCGGTACTGTGCTCACTGTGGCAGATGGTGTTGCCCGTATCTATGGCTTGCGCAATGTAGAGTCCAGTGAAATTCTTCAGTTTGAAAACGGCACTGAAGCTATTGTCATGAACCTGGAGGAAGACAATGTAGGTTGTATCCTGCTAGGTCCTACAGAAGGCATAAAAGAAGGTGAAAAGGTAAAGCGCACTCACCGGATTGCTTCTATTCGTGTCAATGACAACTTCCTGGGACGTGTCGTTGACCCGCTGGGGAATCCGATCGACGGGAAAGGGAATATTGACTTGACAGAGTCTTTCGAAATGCCCTTGGATCGGAAGGCTCCAGGCGTCATTTATCGTCAGCCTGTGAATGAACCTCTGCAGACCGGTCTGAAGTCCATTGACTCCATGATCCCTATCGGAAGAGGACAGCGTGAGCTGATTATCGGTGATCGTCAGACAGGAAAGACCGCCATTGCCGTTGATACTATTCTCAATCAGAGGAAACTCTATGAGGCTGGCCAACCGGTATATTGTATTTATGTAGCCATCGGGCAGAAAGCATCTACAGTAGCTTCATTGGTCCAGACACTTGAGGATAAGGGTGCTATGCCTTATACGATTGTTGTCAGTGCGACAGCTGCCAATCCTGCCGCCTTGCAGTATTATGCCCCCTTTGCAGGAGCTGCCATCGGCGAATATTTCCGTGACCGCGGATTGTCTGCACTGGTGGTCTATGATGACTTGAGCAAACAGGCTGTTGCCTATCGTGAAATCTCTCTGATCCTTCGTCGTCCATCCGGGCGTGAAGCTTATCCTGGAGATATTTTCTACCTCCATTCCCGTTTGCTGGAACGTGCTGCACGTATCAATGACCAGCAGGAAATTGCAGAAACGATGAATGATCTGCCGGCTTGTATGAAGGGACACGTCAAGGGTGGCGGCTCTCTGACCGCCCTGCCGATTATTGAAACCCAGGAGGGGGATGTTGCTGCCTATATTCCGACCAATGTCATTTCCATTACGGATGGTCAGATCTATTTGGAGAGCAACCTTTTCAACCAGGGGTTCCGGCCGGCTATTGATGTGGGTATATCTGTATCCCGTGTTGGTGGATCAGCACAGATCAAGAGCATGAAGAAAGTTGCCGGTACACTGAAGATTGACATGGCCCAGTATCACGAGTTGGAGAGCTTCTCTCAATTTGCCAGTGACATGGACTCTGTCACAGCTATGGCTTTGGATCGTGGCCGTAAGATCAACCAGTTGCTGATCCAGCCTCAATACAGTCCTATGCCTGTAGGTGAGCAGATTGCTATTTTATACTCTGGAGTACATGGACTGTTACATGATGTCCCCGTGGATAAGGTCCGCAACTGTGAGAGTCAGTTCCTTGATGCCATGCGTTCACAGCATCAGGATGTCTTGAATACTCTCGGTAGTGGAAAATTGCTTGATGAGGATATAAAGACCATTGAGGAAGTAATGGCTAATGTGGCCGGTCAGTTTAAAGTTAAAGCATAATAGCCCATGCCTTCATTAAAAGAGATAAAAACCCGTATCGCCAGTGTAAAGAGTACTCGTAAGATTACGAGTGCGATGAAGATGGTGGCGTCTTCTAAACTTCATCATGCTCAGGTAGCGATTCAAAATATGCTGCCATACGAGAATTTACTTGAACATATTCTCAAGAGTTTCTTGGTGTCCATGCCTGAACCTGAGAGTGTGTTTCAGAATCAGCGTGAAGTGAAGACGGCTGCGTTGATTGTTTTTAGCTCCAACAATTCTTTGTGTGGAGGCTTTAATGCGAATGTCATCAAAATGATGTGGACGGCCGTGCAGGAATATCAGGCCAAAGGCATCAAGGTACTCATCTATCCTATAGGTCAGAAGGTCGCTGAGGCGGTCAGGAAGTTAGGACTACAATCCATTGGTAATTATCAGGATCTTGTAGATAAACCTAATGCACAGCAATGTGAAAAAATCGGCCGGGATGTTGCACTGAAGTTTCTGAAAGGAGACCTCGATCATGTGGAACTGATCTACCATCACTTTAAGAGTGCGGGCCGTCAGATCCTTACTCGTAAGGTGTTCCTGCCCATAGATCTCTCCACAGAGGCTATTGGCGCAGATAATGATCGTGACCTGTCCTCCAATAAAACCTCTGCCCGGGTACAGGAGTATTTGAGAAAGAAGAGGGAAACGGAACAGAGGGGAAAGATCCAGGTTGCTCAATTGAATGATGATTTCATTATTGAGCCAGACTTGAAAACTGTCCTTCAGTCTTTGGTTCCTAAATTATTGCATTTGATGATCTATACAGCATTGCTGGACAGTCTGGCCAGTGAGCACGCTGCCCGTATGGTAGCCATGCAAACGGCAACAGATAATGCAGATGATATTCTTCATAATCTGAATCTGCAATACAACAAAAGCCGCCAGCAAGCCATTACAAATGAACTGCTGGATATGGAAGGTGGATCAGTCAGAAACTGATACACCTCTAAACATAAGAAACGGGATACCCATTTGGCATCCCGTTTTTTTTTGTTTCCTGATAAACAACTTTATCTCCTCAATTTTGGGTTCTTCCCCTTCTGAAAAGGATAGTTTTCAGATTTTATGACCTGTCATTTCCTTTTTACAGATTTCCTCAATGAAGAACTTATGTATTGAAGGATCGCAGTTCAGTTCCGGGTGGAAGGCTGTCACGAGTTGGTTGCCTTCACGGGCGGCTACGATATGACCTCCGACGGCAGAGAGTATTTCGGTATTTCCACCTACAGATTGGATGTAAGGGGCACGGATAAAAGTCATGGGGATCTTTTCTCCGACATGACGGACCGTGGCTTCAGTATAAAAACTCCCTGTCTGGCGTCCATAGGCATTGCGGCATACCGTAATATCCATGGTGGAAATCCTGTCAAAGTTTTCTCCGCTTACTCTTTTGGCGAGCAGGATCAGTCCTGCGCAAGTACCGAAGACTGGAAGTCCCTTTTTTATGGAATCACGAACAGGATTCAACAGATTAAGGTCCTGGAGGAGTTTAAGTTGTGTCGTGCTTTCTCCACCGGGAATGATCAGTGCATCTTTCTTTTGCTGCCAGTCAGACAACTGCCTGATTTCAAAAGTTCCAATGCCCAGTTCCTGTAACATCTTTTCGTGTTCTATGAATGCTCCCTGGAGAGCCAAGACTGCAATTCTCATTGGTTATTTTCCTCTTTCCGCCATCAATACAGATATTTCTTCTTCATTGATGCCGACCATAGCTTCGCCGAGGTCCTCGGAAAGTTCGGCCAGTTTTTTCGGATCTTTGTAATTGGTTACGGCCTTGACGATAGCATCTGCCCGCTTGGCAGGATTGCCACTTTTGAAGATACCACTCCCCACGAATACACCTTCTGCGCCAAGTTCCATCATCAGGGCTGCATCAGCAGGAGTGGCAACTCCTCCCGCAGCAAAGTTAACCACTGGCAATTTCTTATGATCATGGACATATTTAACGAGAGAATAGGGGGCCTGCAGATTTTTGGCTGCTTCATAAAGTTCATCTTCCTGCATGGAGGACAGGCGGCGGATTTCACTTTGCATGATTCTGATATGTTTAACTGCCTGAACGACATCTCCTGTACCTGGCTCACCTTTGGTTCTGATCATCGTGGCGCCCTCTGCGATGCGCCGCAGGGCCTCACTCAGGTTTCTTGCACCACATACAAAGGGGACCTCAAATTTAGTTTTGTCTATGTGATAGACATCATCAGCCGGAGAGAGTACTTCACTCTCATCAATATAGTCAATGTCGATAGCCTGCAGGATTTGTGCTTCTGCGATATGACCAATACGGCATTTGGCCATGACGGGGATGGATACGGCTTTCTGAATGCTCTTGATCATTTTTGGATCACTCATGCGGGATACTCCGCCGGCAGCGCGAATGTCAGCGGGAATTCTTTCCAGGGCCATTACGGCACATGCACCGGCATCTTCGGCAATTTTAGCTTGTTCTGGTGTTGTCACGTCCATGATTACACCGCCCTTTAGCATCTGGGCCAGATTGCGGTTTAAAGTTTGTCTGTCTTCTTTCATTTCTCAATTGGATTTTAAATGAATGATATGATAAATGATCCCAGCCCTTTTTGATCCGAATAAAAGTGCAAATGAATTGTTGTTTTTATCCGTTCGGGCTGAAGTTGTACTATTTCAATGCGATTTCCGGTAGGCTACCGGTGTCATACGGGTCTGTTTCTTGAAAAACTTCGTGAAGTGAGCCTGTGAATGGAAATGAAAATCGTAGGCGATTTCCTGAACAGTTTTGCGAGTAGTCTTCAATTCCATTTCGATAGCATCTGTGATGGTTTTATCGATGATGCTTTTGGGAGACTTCCCTGATATTCGATGTGTGACCTGTGCCAGATAACGGCTGCTCACATTGAGGCAGTTGGCGTAGAAGGCAACATCACTGTTTGTATGGAAGTGACGGCTTACAGTATCGATGAATTCATTATATAGGTCTGTACTTCTACTCAGTGGTCCTTTGGCGCGTGATACTTGCAGATTGATGTATTCACGGGCTTCACGGACTGCCTCCTGCTCTGTAAGCCCCCTGCTCAGATAGACCGCAATGGCTGAGGAGAACGCATTGGTCTGTCCGTGCATCTGGTGATCGTCCAGATAGAGGACATGAACATCATGGTCTTCTCCCAGTATCAGCTCCGCCTCGTGTTTACGCAGGATAACTATTGAGCAGAGCGGGAGCAGCAGGTGGCGGATCTGCATGATCACATCATCGGACATGAGTTGGTCACCGTTGCTGGAATAGGCTATAGGATCATAGAGAACATACCGTGGCTTATACTGGATGAGCTCCTCTACGATTGCCTGTAATGTGTTCACATTGCGGATCATGCCTATCTTGACGACATCCGGCTGCATATCATTGATGATCGCCTCCATCTGTCCCTTGACGATCTCTGCCGGAACATCATAGAAGGCCTGGATGCCCAGTGTGTTTTGAACCGTAATGGAAGTGATGGCTGACAAGGCATAACCTCCTAAGGCAGATATGGTCTTGATATCAGCCTGTACACCAGAACCTCCGGTGCTGTCAGAACCTGTGATGGTCAAAATAGTGGTCATTGCCTGTATTCTGTTCGGTTGCAAAGTAACGGAATTTTGTCAGAATAGCAAAATTCTGTTCCCGTTTTGGCAAAAGAAACGAAACTTTGTATAACAATTTATGAATTTCCAGCAGTTTCTGTTACCTTCTGCACAAGGTGTCTCATAGGGTGTCCTGCCCAGGAGGTATCCTCAGCATATCGGAATCCTAATGAGCGATAGAGCCTTTCTGCCCCTGGATTACCCTGATCTACAAGCAATCCTACCGTACTTATTCCTAATCGGTATGCTTTGGCAGCCGTAGCCTTCAATAAGGCTGTTGCGATGCCTTGATGACGGAAGGGCTCAGCTACACATAGGCTGTCTACATAGAGTTCACCTGCATGGGTCTCTTCTTTCATTTGACTATGGTCTATGTTAAAGACCTTTTTAGCCTTTTGAATAAAAGGTCTGCGGAGGCGTTGAAAATCTGCTCCGTCATAGGATACACAGGCTCCTGCCACCTGCCCGTTACTATCAATAGCTACCAGGGTGTTCCGGTAACTATACAGGGTTTCTTCCTCTGCGACCAACTGGCTGATGAGATAATGAAAATCCTCCAAAGTATGTTCTGGCCCTGCTAAATATTGGCAGCACTCTGCATCCATTGCTTCCATGATCAGAGTTGAAATGGCATCCTTTTCGGTAATCCTGGCTTTCCTGATGTTCATCGTGATCCGATCTGAAGTGATTTGAGAGGTGTGCCACTTAACGTGAAGACAGTTATTCTTCCGTTTTCATAGACGGCAAAGGTTGGGGGATTGCCACCTTTGGGAAAAGTGATGGATCCTGTATTACAGATGATAGGTTGTTCTGGCTGGTCACCTTTTCCCGGTTCTTCCGGGGTGAGCTCCCAGTAGTGGGTGTGGCCGTAAAAGACGGCATCAAAATGTCCTTGGGGGAGATGGCCCTTTTGATAGATATGACCGTGGGTAAGCAATAATTTCTTTCCTTCGTCAACGAGAAGCATATAGGTTTGCTGAATAGGAAAATGAAGCAGCATCTGATCTACTTCAGAGTCACAGTTGCCCCGTACTGCTATGATCTCGTCAGCCATACCGTTGAGAATTTCTGCAATACCTTTGGGATCCAGTCCTTCCGGAATACGGTTGCGGGGACCATAGTTCAAGATGTCTCCCAGAATACAGAGCATGTCAAAATGCTGTTGGTGATAGATTGCCAGGGCTTTTTGTAATGCCGGCAAGGAGCCGTGAATGTCTGATAGGATAAAATATTTCATAGAGTTGTCTTTGTTGAATGAAATTGATGGATTGCAAATATACTGAAAATTCTTCAAATTTGCAATCTGACAGATCTTATTCTGTCCGGGACTTCACATACAAGACAGCGGGGGACAGAAAAAGTGGTAAAGGCTGTTTGAAGCATAAAATCCGGAGAGGGCAGTTGATATGGATTAGTAAATGTCCCAACTGCTGTTTTTCTTGAGTTTTTATTTTGGCTGTCAAAGAAATTCAGTATCTTTGTGAAAGTGAAAGTTCTCGGATATATCTTTAAAACAAAGAAGATGAAAGTATTATTAGTAAATGGCAGTCCTCATCTGAAAGGGTGTACTTGGCGTGCCCTTCATGAGATAGAAGTTACGTTGAATCAGAATGGCATCGAAACAGATATGATCCATGTTGGTCAAAAACCTGTTCAGGGTTGTATCGCCTGTTATAAGTGTAAGTCGACAGGCAGGTGTGTTTTTGATGATGTAGTCAATGAAGTCGCTCCTGAGTTTGAGACATCGGACGGTATAGTAATTGGCACACCTGTTTATTATGCCTCGCCTGCAGGAACGATCAAGTCTTTTCTAGACCGTCTTTTCATGAGTACAAAGTTCAGCAAACGGATGAAAGTTGGTGCGGCTGTCGCTTCTTGCCGTAGGGCAGGGTCTGTTGCCTCCCTTGATATGATCAACAGGTATTTCTCAATAGCCGAGATGCCTGTGGTTTCCAGTCAGTATTGGAACGAGGTTCATGGGAATACCGTTGAGGAAGTGGAACAGGATCTTGAGGGTCTTCAGACCATGCGTGTTCTGGCCAGGAATATGGCTTTCCTGATGAGAGCTATTTCTGCAGAAAAGATCAAAAACGGACTTCCTGAAACTGAAGTACGGTATCATACAAATTTTATTAAAGAATAAGGGGGGTAAAATATGTATGGTTCAGAATAAGGTTGAAAAGGGAAATAGTGCGGATGTCCAGGAACGAAAACGGGAACATGAAATCTATAAGGTGACATGGGCCGGGAGTGGAGTGGATATCTTTCTCTTGATATTCAAATTTGCAGCCGGTATTCTGGGGCATTCTGCTGCGATGATTGCGGATGCGGTCCATTCCCTGGCTGATTTTATTACGGATATTGTAGTTCTGCTTTTTGTCAAACTGAGCAATAAGCCCAAGGATAAAGGCCATGATTATGGTCATGGAAAATATGAAACCCTGGCTACTGCCGTTATCGGTATTGCTCTATTGGGTGTCGGTTTGATGATCTGCTATAATGGAATCACTAAAACGTGGAAAGCCATTAATGGTGTCATTCTCGTACAACCGGGTATTGTAGCCTTTATCGCTGCCCTTGTGAGTGTAGCCATCAAGGAATGGTGCTACCGTTTTACGGCTGCTGCTGGTAAGAAAGTTCATTCGGAAGCGGTGGTGGCCAATGCCTGGCATCATCGCAGTGATGCTTTGTCCTCTGTAGGGACAGCCTTGGGGATCGGCGGGGCTGTCATCTTGGGACAGAAATGGGCTGTCCTGGATCCCATCGCTGCTATTGTGGTCAGCATCTTTATTATCGTGACTTCATGGAAACTAATCAGGCAGTCGGTAGGTGAACTTTTGGACGAGAGCCTCCCGGACAGTATGGAAAATGAAATCGTGGAGATTGCAAAAAGTGAACAAGGGGTAAGTGGTATCCATAACCTGCGGACACGCCGCATCGGTAACCAGATAGCTATAGAAATGCATCTTCGCATGCCGGGCCAACTGACACTTTATGAAGCGCATCAGCATTCTACACATATTGAAGACAGACTCCGCAAGCATTTTGGCGCCGGGACCATCATTACCATTCATCCTGAACCGGTGAAGATCAATGGGAAATATGAGGATCCTGATTTACCCGCCGTCTGTTATCCTGAGAACCATTAAGGGGAGCTGCGCAGATGGTCAACGATCATTTGTCCTTTTCGATAAGGAGGCGCAACATACTCACAACGCCAGGGAGTATTCTGCCTTTAATGTGTTGAATTCCTCAGTTTCCAGTTGTCTTTGGTATAGCTTGAAGGATAAGAGGTCTTATCGACTACTTGTCCGCCTCTTTCTCGGATCCAGGTATCCAGACTTCTCTGGCCTTCTTTCAACACAATAACCCTGGCACCATTTCGCAGATGGTTGTATAC